>NZ_DAIUCE010000143.1:0-3334 GCF_036846325.1 Ligilactobacillus sp.
ATGCCGAGCAGCTCATCTTCGAGCTCAAGCGCAAGGGCACGATTCCCGTAATCGTGCATCCGGAGAGAAACAGGAAGATTCAGGATGATCTTGACATCCTGTACAACTTCATCTCAAACGGCGCCCTGGCCCAGGTGACGGCAACGAGCTATGTCGGCGGTTTCGGCGAACATGTTGCCAGAATCTCGCATGACATGGTGGAGCATAATCTTGTTCAAGTCGTTGCGTCTGATGCGCACAGCCTTCCAGGCAGGAAGTTCGTTCTGAGCGAGGCATTGTACAGGATTGCCGATGATTTCGGGGAAGAAAAGGCAATGGAGTTTGAGAGCAATGCCGAAAAGCTGATTAACGGTGACTATGTTGCTGCACACAACTATTCACCAATCATAAAGAAAAAGAGGTTTTTGTTTTTTTAACTGATGATTATTTGCAGCGACGTTGTTGAAAAACAGCGTCACTGCATTATTATGCGATGGCGGAGAGGGTAGATTACGACGATGAAAAACGGTTCAGAGAAGAAATTTGAACATTGGAAAATGATTTCCTTGTACTTGGTTGTTTACGACATTATTGCGGTTAATTTTTCTTATTTTGCCGCATTGTTTCTCAGGTTTGACTTGCGCATTTCAAGCATTCCCCCTGAGTATCTGCATGCCTTCACCAGGTTTGCACCATTCTATACCGTGTTTGCACTGGTTGTATTCCATTTTCTGAGGCTTTACAACAGTTTGTGGCAATTCGCAAGTTTCGATGAACTGAACAGAATCATGGCTTCCTCCGTGATAACAACTGTTTTTCAAGCTGTTTTCATGACCTGGATGATTGTCAGGATGCCTGTGTCATATTACGTCTTCGGAGCCTTCATTCAGTTTGCAATGATTGTCGGAATACGTTTCAGTTACAGGTACATCAAACTTGAGAGAAACCGCCGATTCAACACCAACGCTGCTGTTCACAATGTCATGGTAATCGGCGCCGGTTCCGCCGGTAAGACAATCCTGCGTGAGATGCGCAATTCACAGGGAATGTCCGGCAAGGCCTGCTGTGTCATTGATGACAACCCCAACAAGTGGGACCGGATGATGGAAGGAGTTCCCATTGTCGGTGGTCGCGATGCGATTTTAAGTGCAGTCAAGAAGTACAGCATTGACCAGATCATGTTTACAATTCCGTCGGCTTCAGCTGAAGACAAGCGGGATATTCTCAATATCTGCAAGGAGACAAAGTGTGAACTCAAGAGTCTGCCGGGAATCTATCAGCTTGCCAACGGTGAGGTGTCGTTGAGCAAGATGAAGGCTGTCAATGTTGAAGATCTTCTTGGAAGAGATCCCATTAAAGTTGACATGGCAGAGGTCTTCAGGCAGCTTACCGGAAAGACCATCCTTGTTACAGGTGGTGGCGGATCAATCGGCAGCGAATTGTGCCGGCAGATTGCAGCACATAATCCGAAACAGCTCATTATCTTTGACATTTACGAGAATAATGCCTATGCCATTCAGCAGGAACTTGTCCGTAAGTATGGCGACAAGCTCAATCTTGTGACGCTGATAGGGTCCGTTCGTGACAGCCGTCGCCTGGACATGATCTTTGACAAGTATCGTCCCGACATCGTTTATCATGCGGCAGCGCACAAGCATGTTCCCCTGATGGAGACAAGCCCCAACGAGGCAATCAAGAACAATGTCGTCGGCACATACAAGGTTGCATACATGGCACTTAAGTATGATGTTGAGAAGTTCGTTCTCATCAGTACTGACAAGGCCGTTAACCCAACGAACATCATGGGAGCAAGCAAGCGCCTGTGTGAAATGGTCATTCAGAGCATGGAGAGAATCAGCGAGAATAATGCATTTGCTTCCCTTCCTCTGCTTCATGATCATGAAAAGGACGGTCTCAGGGAAGAAAAACCTGAAACCACAAAGACAAAGTTCGTGGCTGTTCGTTTCGGTAACGTCCTGGGCAGCAACGGCAGTGTCATCCCTCTCTTCAAGAAGCAGATTGCTGAAGGAGGGCCTGTAACGGTTACTCATCCGGATATTATCCGTTACTTCATGACAATCTCCGAGGCTGTCAGTCTGGTTCTTCAGGCAGGTACATATGCAAGAGGGGGGGAAATCTTCGTTCTTGACATGGGTTCACCAGTCAAGATTGACACTCTGGCTAGAAATCTGATCAAGTTGTCAGGATATGAGCCTGATGTTGATATTCCGATTGTCTACACAGGTCTTCGCAGCGGTGAGAAACTGTACGAGGAAAAGCTGATGAAGGAAGAAGGATTGAAGAAGACTGCCAACGAACTGATTTTCATCGGTCAGCCGATACCATTTGACATGGATAACTTCTTCAGGAATCTTGAAGACCTTTCCCAGGCAAGTTATCAGAACAGCGACGATATTGTAGAAATGGTTGAAAAAGTGGTTTCGACGTTCCATCCTGTGGGGGCACATCCTACAGGCAGGGAAGAGATTTATCAGAAATGATTTGAAAGGTTATGTTAGAAATGTTTGAAAAGAAACAGTCTTTTGAGAAGTTTGAATCAAAGGTATGGCTCAGCAGTCCTACCATGTATGATGACAGCATGAAGTATGTCATGGAGGCATACGAGACCAACTGGATGTCCACCGTTGGAAAGAACATTGATGAAGTTGAAGCGATGGTGTGTGAAAAAGTCGGATGCGGGCATTCCGTTGCCTTATCTGCCGGGACATCGGCATTGCATCTTGCAGTTAAGCTTGCCGGCGTCAAGCCCGGTCAGAAGGTCTTCTGTTCGGACATGACATTTTCAGCTACCGTTAACCCAATAACTTATGAGGGGGGTATTCCTGTCTTCATTGATACGGAGTATGATACCTGGAACATGGATCCTGTTGCATTGGAGAAGGCCTTCGAGTTGTATCCCGATGTAAAGGTTGTAGTTGTCGCACATTTGTATGGAACACCGGGCAAGATTGATGAAATCAAGGCTGTTTGCGAAAAGCATGGTGCTGTCATTATTGAAGATGCAGCGGAATCACTGGGTGCAACTTACAAGGGTGTCCAGACGGGAACGTTTGGTAATTACAATGCCATTTCATTCAACGGCAACAAGATCATTACAGGTACTTCAGGCGGTATGCTGCTGACGGACGATGAAGAGGCAGCAAACAAGGCCCGCAAGTGGTCTACCCAGGCACGCGAAAACGCACCTTGGTATCAACATGAAGAAGTCGGTTATAATTATCGGATGAGCAATGTCATTGCAGGTGTGGTCAGAGGACAATTGCCGCATCTCGAGGAGCACATTGCTCAGAAGAAGGCCATTTATGAAAGATATAAGGAAGGGTTCAAGGGTCTT
>NZ_DAIUCE010000144.1:0-3290 GCF_036846325.1 Ligilactobacillus sp.
AGATGCCAATGAAGATGGGCGTCGCCTTGCCCTAAACACTCGTAATTTATCTTGTCCGCGCGAAAGGCATTTTTGACGGCTTTGGCCACAAAAATCATTTCTTTCATAAACTTTGCCGCAAAATCTTCATCCAGATCAAAAAGTTCCGTTTCATGCTTTTTGCACAAAAAAAGCGTATAGCCTTCGATACGCTGCGTGTCCCCCAAAACAACGTACCCGGTCTCAAGTTCCTTGACAAGGAAGGGATTGGCGTCATCCTTGATCATCTGAATCCGGTCACAAATCAGGCACATGCAAATTTCCCCCTTTATTCATTCATTATTATAAAGCGAACTATCCGCTTATTATAGCATATATTTTTCAGGCAACCGAAATCTTTGAGATAAATCCACGGAAAAACAACAATTGCCATAAAAAACCACGTTGACGCAAGGCGTTCAGGAATTTTACAGGCAGATTTCAAAAATCGGCATTTTGCCCGTAACCGGGGGCTGGCTTTTACGGGCAGATTTCAAGAATCTGCTTTTTGCCCGTAACCGAGCTCTGCATTTTTCATCAACGCGAGCACCATTTCCAAAAAAGCACAAAAAAACTCTCGCCGCAGCGACGAGAGTTCCCCGTATCGGATACTCCATATCTCCTCTATCATACAATTTTTCAATGAAGCTTATCCTGAAGTTTGTCCCCTAATCTGTCAACGCCCTTGACGGCAACAACTGTTCCCCCGATCAAAATGCCGCCGACAATTGCCGTTGAAATCAGAACAACGCGTAAAAGTCCTTTTACCATCTGCATCACCTACCCATGTTCAAGCGGGACATAATAAATGAAACAAGTGCCACCAATATAACTGCGCCGATAATTGACGGAATTATGGCCATCCCGGCAAGCTGGGGTCCCCATGACCCAAGGAGTGCTTCTCCAAGCGAAGAACCAATCAATCCGGCAATGATGTTGCTGAGCCACCCCATTGACTGACCTTTGCTCGTAATGGCACCTGCAATGGCACCGATAATAGCACCGACAATCAAAACCCATAACCAATGCATAGTGAATTCCTCCTTGCTTTATTTGACTCACCATATAACACCAGGTTCCTGGAACCTACTGTCATTATATATGGAAACGCTTTCTATTTCAAATAAAAACACTCATCAAAATGAAAAATGACAATAAACATTGTTTTTTAAAAGCGTTAACTTAAATATACTTCGGGTTGACAATTACCGGAAAATACACTCAAAAAACGCCTGACAAAAAATGCCAGCCCGTAAATGCGCTGACCATGCATTTACGGGCTGGCATTGATTCCCATGAAGAATTCACGCCTGAATACCCGCCGGAAAAATAAATTCCGCTTCAGTATGCATCACCTTCAACAGAATCCAGGCATTCGCAATAAAATAAAATGTCTGCCTTTCCCTCCTGTTTCGTGTGACGGTAAACGTTCGTATCCAGACCTCCTATGTAAAATCCCGTGTTCAGGTAAAACAGGCAGGCACCGGGATTGTTGTCCTGACCTTGAGTATAAAGCCCGCAGTATCCCATGGATGATGCCACCTGCTTTGCCTTTTCAATCAGCATCCTGCCGGTGCCCTGACGCCGATGACTGTGATTGACCTTCAAATCATACAAGTACATGTACTTGAAGAAGCCTGGCTGCAGAATCGCAAGACCAACGCAGTCCTGACCGTCGTATGCTCCCAGAAAGATGCTGTCCTTCATGTCATCGTAGTCATAGTTCTCATCCGGGAAGCACATTTCCTCAACTTCGCCGCGCCTGAGCTCCCAGGTCCACTTTCCGTCCTCATAGCGGGGAATTATTTTACCGAACATGCTGAACGGCTCGTTTGGAATATTGATGTCTTCCCTGTTTTCCGGTCCGATTAGCCTGATTTCAATCATGATTCACAAATCCCCCATTTTCTCAGTCTTTTCTTCATCTACCAAGAGTGCTTTTTTCATTTTTTCATCCTCGCAATCGTTTCTTCTGGTGAAATGCAGTGTGCATACCGCCCCGGCCAGATGAAGTCGTTGTAATACCCGTATGTCTGCCTGCCCGTCATGTATTCGTTATCCATCGTGGTGTTCGCATGCTTCGGAACTATGACGGAAAAGCCATGTTCAAATCCGCACTTGACGGTCGCATCAATGCAGTAATCGGTCATGAGTCCCGCAACAGCAACTTCTTTTTCCTGCTTTTCCTGCAAATATTCAAGCAGGCCGCTTTCCTTGAAAATGCTGTTGACGGTTTTGGTGAAGATTTTTTCACCAGACTGCGGTTTAAAAGAGTCATAAATTTCAAAACCGTCCTTCCCCCTGCTCAATTCCCCGTCTTCGCCATCATCATGGCGAACATAAACGACTTCAGTTCCCGACTCCCGTGCAGAAAAAATCAGTTGCCTGACTGTATCTTCAAAACGTGCAGAATCGTATAAGTCGTTCTTCATAACCAGCTTTTGTAAGTCTATAACTACAAGTATCATACCAATATCACTCCACATGAATTATCCGCCTATTATAGCATATATTTTGCCATTCAGACGCAAAACAGGATATAATTACACGAAGAAATCCAAAGGAGGAATCATCATGATCATTACGACTACGACAGGCGTTGAAAACCGGACAATCAGCTCATACGAAGGCATCGTCTTCGGCGAAGTCATCACCGGAATCAACGTCATCAAGGATATCGGCGCAGGCCTGCGCAATGTCTTCGGCGGACGTTCCAAAGGATACGAAGACGAACTTGTCGAAGCCCGTGAACAGGCTCTGGACGAAATGGCCGACCGTGCAGGAAAACGCGGATGCGATGCGGTTGTCGGCGTGAAGATGGACTATGAAGTCCTCGGCTCGGACAACGGGATGCTGATGGTTACATGCAGCGGAACTGCGGTAAAACTGGACTGAAAGACTAAGAAAGTGAATTGCGAATTGCTAGTTCGTAATATTTAACAAAAAAGCCCAACATAGTTAGACTCATAAATGAAGTAAAAATCTAAAAGGAGCACTAGCTATGTTGAACCACTTTCATTCTAAGCTTAATCGCCATAATTTTCAAATTAAATTTGGTCACTGTCGCCTGATGATGCGTCATTTAATTAAGCGTTACGTCCCAGGAAAATACCTGAAACGGAGAAACGTTGAAAATACTAAGCTGTCTGATGCCTCATTGTTGGCTTTAATGTGCTTGAAGGTTCAATATCAGGTTGCTGCCTGGAAAAAGTTCTATCAATTGGTTAACGATGTCATGCCTTCGCTGCCATTGCTGGAGTATTCTCGCTTCA
>NZ_DAIUCE010000145.1:0-3253 GCF_036846325.1 Ligilactobacillus sp.
GGCGTTCTTCATTGACTTATAGTCGGTGTTCACTCTGGTTTCAGTATGGGAACACCAGCTTTCAAACTTATCGTAGAGCCTTTCAGAATTTTCATGATCCCTGCCGTATTTTTTCAACTGTTTCATCGTGTAGCTCTGTCCGTCTCCAACCTTTTCAAACAAAAACTCGTCCAGATCACCATCGTTAAAATCGTTGCGATGCTTTTTGGAAAATTTCCAGTCTCCTTTTCCGGCCGGCTCGATCAAGATCCGCTTCTGACCGGCAAGATCCATCAGATGCGCCGTGTATGTCCTGGAATTCGGCTGACTGCCCTTGTCCAGGACATATGCCTGTTCAGGCGGCATTTTCGGAATTTCGTATGAGCGGACATAGTTTCTGAGTTTCCTTGTCCTTTCGCCAGGACCGGCCAATGCCGTCACTGGAATTGCCAGACTCAGGACAAAAACGACTCCAAAGGCAAGGTAACTGAAGAAACGTTCTTTTCTACGCTTTTCATTTGCGATTCTCGCCAGTTTCCTTTCTCTTCTTTCAGCCTCTTCCCTGTACGTGACGTTTTTCACGTTCGGACAGTCAGATGTCACGCTCGTCGGAAACAGCAGATGCGTTTCAACGAATGTTCTGGCAGAATTATGTTCAAGCGTCATCACAACCCGGCCTTGATTCCGGTCAACTTTGGTCTCCCCGCTAAGATTGCCGTGCCCGTAAGCCTTAAGGTCGGGAACCGGTCTTTCCGGCAGATTGATCGTTATCTGAACATCAGACAACGGCTTCTCCCATCCCCTGCCGATGACCTTCCAGTTGAGCTCTGCCGTATCCCTGTAATTCGTAATCAGCTCTCTGATTGTATAGCGATAGACAAAGGTCGCCGTCCCGCCGTCCATCGCGTGATAAATCTTCATGCGGACCCTGTCGCTTCCCCTTTCAATCGAAAGGGTGTTGTTCTTCCCGCTGTTTTCAACGGGCAGATCAACCGGTTTGTCATCACCGGCGATTTCCGCTCCGATATCTTCCACACCCTTGATTCCCTTCAGATCCTGATCGTAGTAGACACCGTGAAATTTTCCGTCAAATGCGTACGTTACCGCCTGAACGACCTTGACGTCACCGTTTTTCTGCACGTCGGCACTTATCCTGACCCTTTCTATCCTGTAATCCCTGTCGCTGGCAAATGCAGTTCCTGTCCCGAACAACATGCAGCACAGTGCTGACAAAAAAATCAGCCACAAGCCTTTCTTCTTCAAATCAATTCCCCCCAGGAACAAAACCTTTTAATGTTTGGATGTTAGAAGGCGCCACCGCCGGATCCACCGCCGACACCACCGGAACTTCCTCCCGAAAAGCCGCCGGATCCGCCACTGGCAGATGAACTGACTGATGACAGCGCTGATGAAAACGATTCGGAAAATCCTCTTCCGAAATCCGATCCGGACATGACGAAGACATAGTTCGGTCCCCACGCATCTTCGATGGCCTTTTCGCCAAATTCGAATTTCAGTGCGGCAATGACGCGGTCGGCCAGATCAAATGCGACCGCATACGGCAGAATCTGTTCCCACAGGATAATGTCGCCGACTTCCTTGAGGTCAAATTTTCCGATGTCCTTCAGCATCTTCTTGAAGCAGCGAATCTGATAGCGGAGTTTTCGTCCTCCTGTCGTATATTTGTCATGCGTTCTGCAATAGTAAACGTATGCTGCCCAAACGACCGTATCAAGCAACATCAGCAATCCTGCCTCTTTCAAGGACACGAATGACGTTTCAAAAACGGCAGCCATAATCGTCAGAAACGAGATTACGACGGCACAAATGCCAAATGTAATGCCATAGGCGTAATTCCTCTTGTCTTTATAATTCAGCTCCCCGGCCTGGTCCTTGGTTGTCCTTGCCCAGCTTTCAAAATACTGATTCAAGCGCTTTGAAGCCTTGGATCGTCTGCATTTCTTCTTCATCTCCTTGATTGAAAATGAAGTTCCGTCACCGATTCTGGTAAAAAGATAGTCAAGAAATGTTGACTCATCAAGCAGTTTCTCATCCTTCAGGAAGATGCGATAATCTTTTTTGCCTTCATCAGACTTGACGATTTCAAGGCGCCGTTCTCCTGCAAGTCGCATCAGATAAGCCGAAAATGTCTGAGAAGTCGGGCTGACGTCCTTGTCGATCACATAAGCGACCTCCGGCGTAACGGAAGGAATCTCATATGAATGAACATACTTTCCTTCCGGCCTGGTCCTGTTGCCCGGAGAAACGAAAACCGCCAGGATAATGTAGGCGACTCCCAGAACGACAACAAATGCCACAAACAGGCTCTTCAGGCGACGCCTTTGCTCCCTTTTCCTGTTGGCTTCCCTTGCAAGCCCGGCCTCTCGTTTTTGAATTCTCCCTTTCGCATTCTTGAAGACATAATTGTAGCTGTAAGGAACGATATCCTTTGGAAAAATCATATGCGTTTCGACAAAAGTATTTGATGGATTGCGGTCAAGCGTCATGATTACGCGGCCGTTCTTCCTGTCCACTTTCGTCTGTCCGTCGAGAGGTCCGTGAGTCCATGCCTGTAGCTTGTCGATGTTCTTTTTGGGAAGGCTGATCGTGATTCTGACATTATGCAGCGAATGATCCCATCCGGTTCCGATGACCTTCCAGTTCAATTCTGCCGTATCGTTATAGCAGATGACCATCTGCTTCAGCGTATAGCAATACGTAAACACTGCCTTGTCATCCGAAATTTTGTGATACAGTTTCAATTTAAAATTCTGAGCATTGTTCTCAACGATTCCATACGTGTTGTCTGCACCGGAATTATCTTCTTCCAGTTCTATCGTCCTGCCGTTCTGGGTCACTTGTGCGGAAACGTCCCTGATGCCTTTGATCCCCTTCATGTCCTGGTTATAGTAGACACCGTGAAAATCCCCGTCAAAGTCGTAGGCAACGTCCTGTCTGACCCTGGCGTCACCATTGTCCAGGATGTCAACGTTGACGTCATACCTTGTAATTTCATAGTCATCATCTGCCCTGGCGCTGGCAAATCCCAACATCCAGAAGCAAATCACGCTGAAAAAAATAAGCCGTAGTTTTTTCATTAATACTCCTCTTTTCAAACACCCATTTGCAATACCTATAATGGAATTATCTCATATTTTCATGCTGCTTTCTATCTTTTTGTCAGAAATAGGTGATTAACGCTCTGAATTTCCCTGAAAACAAAAAAACCCGGGAATATTTCCCGGGAAATAATTGTTTTTGGCAAATTTCAATT
>NZ_DAIUCE010000146.1:0-1388 GCF_036846325.1 Ligilactobacillus sp.
GTTTTTGATATATAATATATATCGCAAATCGGGTTCTTTTCGGTCCGTTGTTTTCGTGCTTGTTCCGAAAAGGCCTCGATAGGATCCTGAAGAAAGAATCTGTTGCTCAGCTCAAGACTGAGCTCTTTGAAGACGACGTTGCGGAAATGCGACGCTTGAAAAATCAATATCTTAAAAAAGAAGGGTTGGTGTTTATCATCGAATTACGATTAAAAGAATTAAGGCTTAAAAATCTTTACACCATTAAGGAAATCGCAGGCGTATTGGGATGTACGGCGTCTCTCGTAAGCAGATACGAAAACGGTTCGCGCATGCCAAGGGCCGATTACCTTGTAAAACTTGCGGATTTTTACGATGTTTCAGTGGATTATCTTTTAGGGCTTACCGAAGACAAAGAACGCCATTGATTAAAAGCAAAAATTACTCTGAGCGGAGCAGTTGAAACGTTGCGTCTTGCACGATTTGGATGAAAGCGCGCGGAAAGGATTGTCAGAAATGTCAAAGCAAGAATGGCGAACGATTGAAGAATATGAAGGAATTTATGAAATCTCAAATGACGGTCGAATAAGAAGCATCAGAAGACTGGTCAACGGTGTTCCTCGAGGCGGGAAAGAGTTAAAGGTTTCCAAAATGAAAAGCGGAATATATTGCATCAGGCTCAAAGGACTTGACGGAAAATTGCATTTTGAACTGATTACGCGATTGGTTGCAAAAGCGTTCATAAAAAATCGTTATCCGGATAAGGCTAAGTTTGTCACATACATCGACGATTCGCTTTCAGTTGAAGAAGGACTCAACAGTGCGGACAACCTCGCATGGGTATCGTTCAGGGCAAGATCGATCGAAAAGAGCAAGGTCCCGATATCAGCATTCGACCCAAAAGAAGGCATTCAGGAAAAGTTTGCAAACGTTGAAGACGCCAAAGAGAAATTGAAGCTTCCGGCCGTCAGAGACATCTGCGAGTGCCTTGCTCATCGGCGAGATGAAGCATACGGATATTCATGGACTTTTTTGAAAAAAGGACCAAAGGATGTTTACGTTTTTTCAGAATTAAAAGAGGTTTGACTTTCAGCGAGCATGGATATGCCAAAACCTTGGAACAAAATTTTTTTATTGTGACAGTCTCTTTTTTCTGGTCAGAACTGGCAACATAATTTGGTCGTAGGGGCGCTTTTTTGAACGTAATGCCAAATTCAGAGCGTGGCGTCAATTTGCTTCCCGTCCTGCTTCTCCGTTTGTTTCGTGCAAAAAGACTCGTTCCCGAAAAAATGAAGGGAACGGGTTATTTTTTTCTGTGATGAAATTCGCATTTTGAGCAGCTTTTTGTTCTTCGAAATCGTCGTTCAACGGATTTGATTTACGCTTGCGAGAACAGCGTAAGAGTATTT
>NZ_DAIUCE010000146.1:1398-3250 GCF_036846325.1 Ligilactobacillus sp.
CGAAACGAATGCGATCAAAAAAGGAACGAAGGCACTGTTGGTTGGTTTAAACGTCATCGCCGAGAATAATCAGCGGCTTGATTCAGGGTGATTTAGCAAAGAATAAAGAATATTTTTTTTGCGGGTTTGTGTAAATTTAACAAAAAGCCACAAAGTTGTATAATGATAAAAATCAAAAAGGCGATGATAAAATGCTGCCAAAAGAATACTTTGAGGACCCGCTTACCGAAGGCGTGGCATTCGGAGCATTCGAACACGTGTTGGACAACAGGTTCACGTTGCTCAAGCTCCCCGTCGGCTACGGCAAAACGATTATTGCGATGCAGGTTGCTAATCGGTTGGCAAGACACGGAAAAATTCAAATCATGATAATCGCTCCGAAAGCGAAAAGACTCGACAAGTCGTTCAACGAGGCGATTGAGAGCTGTGAAAAGTACTATGGACTCGAAATGAAAATCGTCAAGATAAACAATCAGGAAATCGGCACTTTTGCGGGACTGAACGTCATGAAGACGAGAAAACCCGAATTGTGGAAAGAATTCATCGAAGAGCTGAAAAAAGAGAACACGCTTCTGATCCTTGACGAAACGCATATGCAGTTGAGGGATACGACCAAGACGGCAAATCAGAATTTCAGAGGCATTTTCAGAACGCTTGCGGAAGAAAGCGACAAGGAGCTGAAAATTTTGGGACTGACGGCAACTCCGTTCGACATGAGCATTTTGGATACTGTCGGGTATCTGGTTCTGAATGGAGATTATACCAGCCGAAACGACTTTTACAAACGCGAAATCGTCGATTATGAAAAATATCTTCAGCGAGGACTCGATATGACTGATATTAATCGCAAAATTGTCGATCAGGAGTTTAGAATTCATTTCGAAAGTTTCGTTGACAAAGCACGTATTTTGGAAAAAATCAGCAAGATTATTTATGCTCCCGATGCTCCGAAGAATTTTCACATTCCTGAAAACGAGTTTGAGGACGTGAAAGTACGTTTGAGCGATGAAGGACTTGAAAAGCTTGCTCACATCGAAAAACTGGACAGGCAAAAAGCGTATTCGGACAACACGACGAAATGCGTCGATTATGCGAGAGTGCTTACTGCGGATAAAAACGTGCTTGAAAAAGTGATCGAGATATGCTGTTCTCCGAAAACGGAGCAGCCGCTTATTTTCTATAATTTTGATGTGACTTTGCAGGGATTGAAGGATGAATTTGACAAATTAAACATGAAATATTTTGAAATCAACGGGCATTCGTCGAGTTATTTTGAAGAAAACGACGGAAAAAGTCCCGTATTCATCCAGTATTTGAGCGGAGCAGTCGCATTTGAGTCAAAAACGAGCAATGCATCGATTTATCTGGATTTGCCTGTTTCAGACATCAACTATCAACAGTCTTTGGGGCGCAACACGAGGCGAGGCCAGAACGTTGATACGGTCACGAACTACATAATCAGACCCGAAAAGGAGTCTGGAACGACGAACGTTTTGGTGCCATATGCCAAAAGGCAGTACGATCGCATCATATCAAAGAACAAATGGAACAAGGTTTTTGAGGAGATTTTCGTAACGCGTTGGGGAAAATATGACGAAAGCATTTTTGAGAAGGGAAGAACAAAATGAAAGAATACAATATTACGTTCGACGAAGGCGGAAAAATGAACGCACGATGACTTCAGATACGTTCCAAGCAAACAGCAGGTGCAGAACATGAGCGGAAATTTTGCTTATGAAACGACGGCAAAAGAGAACTTTAAAGTAAGAATTTCAGAAGTTCAAGCCGACAATCGCCCGAATGGCGAAGGAGAGTCGGAAAGATACGTGTACGACGTGAAAACAGGACAAGC
>NZ_DAIUCE010000147.1:0-3195 GCF_036846325.1 Ligilactobacillus sp.
GTTGCACTGAATCCATAGATGTACTTTCGGTCGTCTTCGGCAATGAATGTGAATTCAAATGATGTCGGTCTGTTTTGAGATTCGGAGTCAAATTTGAATGGAGTTACTGGAAGTTCATCTGTAATCTGTACATTATTGGAATTTCTGATCATTATCAGTGCAGCGGTGATTGCCTTGAACAGGCTGCTCTTGCCTGAGGCGTTTGCACCGTAGATGGCGATGGAGCTGACTGCTTCGTGATTTCCCTTTGTCAGGATGTTTTCCTGATGTTCAGTATCCTTGGATGGTTCAAGACTTAGATATACTTTGTCCTTTATGGACAGGAAATTTTCCACTGTGAATTGAATCAGCATTTTTTTGTCCTCCTTCTTTGGGTTGATACAGTACCATAATATGTTCTATAAGCTTGTTTTTCAACAATATTATCTCGTTTTTTGCATTTTTTTGCATATTTAGATTAAATAATGCTTATGTGAATATACAAAACAACACCTGGAATCCATAACCGGACTCCAGGTGTTGTCTTTGCTTGATAATTTGTTTTTTCTGTCTGCAACACCAGGTTCCCTCAGAATCTCGGGAACATCATCTACTTCACGCTTGCAGCCATCTTCACCAGCGTGTCAATGCTCTTTCCCTTCAACACATACAAGACGTTTCCCTTGTTCCACGTCAGCACGTTTTCGCTTGCGGCTGCTTCAAGCTGTCCGCCGCCTTTCGTGTCCGGCGCAGGCAGGTAGTATCGTTCAAGCAGGTCAACGACATGCTGTGCCGTCGGGACCGGATCTTCGCCGGCAACTGCGCTCGCATGAACGACGAATGACCATCTGCCTTCGTTCCATTGCAGGTAGCGCTGTCCCGCGCCTGAGTCCAACAGGCCGCTGATGCCGTGCCCAAGATCGATCTTCGGCAGTCCGCTTGAACTGTCTGATGGCTGGTAGGGGACATCGTTTGCGGCAGCGCTCTCGCTGTCATAAGTCTTTTTGCTGAACGTTGCATAAGGCACATGTCCGCTGACTGCTCCGTCATTCAATCCGTATGGGTTATAGCTGACAATGTAGTCAACGGAGAAGTTGTTCGAGTCACCGGTACAGCGCATGTTCAAATATCCGGGTGCCGAATCGAGTCCTGTTGTACTCGGAAGCAAAACGTTTCCCAAGTTACTTCTTATTGAATCATTAAGTTCCAATAATCGCTTGTTGTTTAAATCCAGTGTCGGAGAAGACGCCGGTGTTTCCTTTGCCTCAGGGGTTGCGTTGGAACCGGAAGAAGCGCTGGAAACTGAACTGGCATTGGAACTTGAGGAATCTTTCCTGACGGAACTTGATGACTGTGACTTTTCCTGGGATTTCTTCGTCCTGACTGACGATACCAGACTTGTTTTCCCGCTTTCACTTGAAGTTTTCTCAGCTTTTTTCTGATTTGAGCAGGCCCCTGAAATCAAGCTTGAGACAAGCAGAATTCCGAAGAGCTTCAATCCCTTTTTCATATATACCACCCCTTTTTGCAAGCGCAATCCTTGAATGATGTCAAACCTCATCTCACTTATAATGATACTGCTTTTAGTTTGTACTTAATTGAAAAAACTGTGAAGTAAAATGCAGCATTGAATAATATTCATGAACGGTAAAAATAAATTAGGGCAAATTTGCTCTACTTTCCGCATTATGATGTGGTAGAATGATTTTTATGGGAACTTGATAAGAATTGAAAAATGTTACGGTTACCTGCTTACATTACAGTTATATTACAAATGATGATTTGACTTGCTGTTTTTTGGATAACTGTGTAAATTAGAAAAACACCTGTCTTGAATTATGTTAAAATGGTGAGAGTAATCTACATATGAGGAGAAGTGAAATGAACGACAACAATAATGAAGAAACAGTCATCGATTTGTCCCGGCTGCTTGGTGCCGTCAGGAAGAGTATCGTAAGCATCATCATCTGGGGCGTGGCGGGGCTACTCGTATCCCTGTTTGCGACATTCATTCTGATGACTCCAAAGTACAGCTCGACAATCGACATCCTGGTCAATCAGAAGGCCGACAACACACAGATGCAGTATACAGCTCAGCAGGCCGACTTGCAGGCAATCAACACCTACAAGGACGTTCTTCAGAAGTCCGTCATCCTGGCACCGGTTGTCAGGGAAGTCAGGGAACGCGACAACTACCAGGGTTCGGTCGGTTCATTGCAGCAGTCAATGACAATCACGAACCAGACGAGTTCGCAGGTTCTTAGCGTAACCGTGACCGACACGAATGCATACACTGCAGCCGATCTTGCCAATACCATCGGCAAGGTCTTTGCAAAAAAGATCAAGACAATGATGAAGATTGACAACGTAACGGTTGTCACGAAGGCCACGGCCAACACGAATCCTGTTTCACCAAATAAGGTCAAGAATGCGGCAATCGGCCTGCTTCTCGGCCTTCTCATCGGCATCGCCATTGCCGTCATCAGGGAACTGCGTGATACGACGGTCAAGAGCGCTGACTTCCTGACCAAGGATCTCGGTCTGACCAATCTCGGTGCTATTTACCATATCAGCAGCGACAATCAGGATTACGGCCTGGTCAGAATCATCGAGAAGAATGCTGCAGGGTCTTCAGAGAATGGCGAAGTTCAGCATCGCCGTCGCGTCTAGGATAGTGGAGGTACGAAATGTCATTGTTTAAGAAAAGAAAGAAGCATCTTGAAACGACAACGATGGACTATGGTGTCCGCATGATCACCGTGTCCAAGGCCGGTTCAGCAAACACTGAACAGTTCAACACAATCCGCACGAACATCGAGTTCTCAAGTGCCGATGAACAGTTCAAGTCAATCATGCTGACGTCATCGATGGCCTCGGAAGGCAAGTCGACCGTTTCGGCCAACCTGGCCGTTGCCTTTGCACGACAGGGCAAGAACACGCTGCTTGTTGACGCAGACCTCAGGCGCCCTACCCTGAACGCAACTTTCAGCATTTCCGATCCCAAGGGACTGACGAACTTTCTGACGGAGAAGGATGCACCTGCAAATTCGTTCATCTACAGGACAACAGTTGATCATCTGAGTGTCATGCCAAGCGGCCCTGTTCCGCCCAATCCTTCGGAACTCATAGGCTCGCGCAAGATGGCAGGACTCATCAAGGGTCTTGAAAGTGCCTATGACATCATCATCTACGATGCACCGCCTCTTTTGAGCGTAA
>NZ_DAIUCE010000148.1:0-2307 GCF_036846325.1 Ligilactobacillus sp.
AATGTAATTTCAAGAAATTTGATTTGACGTTCTATGAAAATTCGCTATAATTTGTTTCATGGAATAAATTTACAATTTTGATAATTGGAGGCAATTTGATGCGTTCAACGTTAAATAAAGTCCGTAATGTGCTGGATACGCGTGCAGGTTTCTTTGCGTTGGTATTTTTGATTTTCTGGATTAAGACATACGTTGTTTATGTTACGAAATTCAGTCTTGGGATTACCGGACCGATACAGAAATTTCTGCTGATTGTCAACCCTGTACCGTTCGGACTGCTGTTGTTCGGTATTGCACTGTATTTTAAAGGCAAAAAGTCATATTGGATAATGATGATTGTCGATTTGATCGAATCATTGTGGCTTTTTTCCAATGTCTTGTACTACCGTGAGTTCTCAGATTTCCTGTCAATGGGGATTATCAAATCATCAGGCTCGGTTTCAAACAATTTGACGCTCAGCATCGGCGAAATTCTGCATGCAAGCGATCTGCTGATTTTTGCAGACGTGATTGTTTTGACGCTTCTTTTGGTTACAAAAGTCATTAAAGTTGATCAAAGACCGATGAAGATGAGGTATCCGATTGCGATTACGATTATTTCGGCGGTGCTGTTCGTCGGGAATTTGGGCCTGGCCGATAAAGATCGTCCGCAGCTTTTAACGCGTACTTTTGACAATAACTATATCGTCAAATATTTAGGCATGAATTTCTATGCCGGCTACAATGCTTACCAGACACACAAGGAAAGTGCTACGCGTGCAAGTGCAAGCAGCAGCGACATGGATGGTGTCCTTAAATTCTTGAAGAATAACAGAAGCGCTGCAAACCCAGAGTATTTCGGAAAGGCTGCCGGCAAAAACGTCTTTATTTTCCATCTGGAAAGTTTTCAGCAGTTTCTGATTAACTATAAAGTCAACGGTAAGGAAGTAACGCCTAACATCAATAAGTTTTATGCTGATCAAAACACTTTGTCCTTTGATAACTTTTACAACCAGGTTGGTCAGGGTAAAACGTCAGATGCCGAGACGATGCTTGAAAATTCACTGTTCGGGTTGCCGTCAGGGTCTGTCATGACCTCTTATGGTACTTCAAACACCTTCCAGGCAATGCCCGCCATCTTAGATCAGCGCGGATATTCGACCGCTGCATTTCACGGCGACGTCGGCAGTTTTTGGAATCGCGACAACACTTACAAATCCTGGGGATATGATTACTTCTTCAGTGAAGATTATTATAAAAACAAGACTAACTACAGCGTTGGTTATGGGCTGAAGGACAAGATTTTCCTGAAGCAGTCGATTAAGTATATCGAAAAACTTCCACAGCCGTTCTATGCCAAGGTGATTACGGTTACGAATCACTATCCGTATGAACTTGACAAGCAAAATCAGCATATCGAAAAGACAAAGACCGGCGACAATACTGTCGATGGATATGTTCAGACTGCCAAATACCTCGATGAGGCCTTTGGTCAATTTATGGATTATCTTAAGAAATCAGGCTTGTATGATAATTCAATGATTGTTGTCTATGGTGATCACTATGGTATTTCAAACAACCATAAGAAGGCCATTTCGCAGCTTTTGAACCTTGATACGGTGACAGGCTATGATCTGGCACAATTTCAAAAGGTTCCGTTCATGATTCATTTGAACGGCCTTAGAGGCGGTATCAATCATACGTATGGCGGTGAAATTGACGTCATGCCAACGCTGCTTGATTTGCTGGGAATTGAAAACAAGGATACCATTCAACTTGGCAATGATCTGCTTTCGACAAACCGGAATCAGACCGTTGCGTTCAGAAACGGAGATTTTGTTTCGCCTGGATTCAGCAAAATCGGAAGCAAGGTTTATAATAATAAAGGCGAGGACGTTACGGATGATTTGACTCAGGCACAAAAAGAAGAGGTCAGGAAACAGACCGAAAGAACTGATGAGGTTCTGTCCTTGTCGGATAAAATCGTAACGGGTGATTTGCTTCGTTTCTATACACCCGAAAACTTCAAGAAGGTTAACCGGGCAGATTTCAGCTATAAGTATCGTGACGGTATGAAACTTCTCAACGATTCACAGTCTAAGAAGACAAGTGTTTTGCAGAAACATGGCGGAAAGAGCACGCAAAGCATGTTCGTTACGGATGCTCCTGAACTTAAATAAAACATGAAAAGACGGTCATTCAAATAAAGGCCGTCTTTTTTTGTGTAAAATACAGGCAAATTATTTCAAGGGCAATTAAACGTCAGATGAGGTTAAAACAAGACTGATTTTAAAGACAGATAAGCTCTGTAAAGAAGAAACGGCAATC
>NZ_DAIUCE010000148.1:2461-3177 GCF_036846325.1 Ligilactobacillus sp.
AATCGAGTTTAGCGAGCATAATTCAAGTATCTCATCGGACCGTTGCTTTATTTTCTATTAAGAACGATTTGATTGCGGGGTTATTACTGAGTTCATCCGGGTCATATTCATCATACTCTTAATTATGTGCGGTAGATCAGAAATTTTGTAAAAACTAGCAAAGCTCGTAGCTTTTAAATTATATTTTTGTATAAAAATGCTTCGAAATGATTGTTGAATCGTATGATATTTTCATTTTAAGACTAATCAGCGATTGTCTTTGGTGTGATGATTGCGATTTGCTGCAACTAAAAAATTGAAAGGCTATAACATCTTTAAAAACGTGATTGAGCTGTCTGGGGATGCTTAAACGCTTTGTTAAAGGATGAAACATAATAATGATTCAGGCCTGAGTTTTGCGGAGACAACACAAATGTGCAATACTGTTAAATCGTCTGAAGAGTAAAAAATGGATTACGAGCTTATTTATCAAAAACATTAAGCAATCTGGAAACATTTTGGCGAGAATTTTCAAAATTTATCTGTCAGCACGATATTTGGAGGTTCGGTTGTCATTGGGCGGATTTGTCGCGTAGCGCGCGTGGAAACTCGGTAATTTATTGCCGGGTTCTGTTCACATCTCTCAATTTGCCTGATTGAGACAGTTGAATTATTATTAGAAAAAGAGACATGTTGTGATACGATAAATACGTCTGACGATTTAAATCACTGTTAAA
>NZ_DAIUCE010000149.1:0-3103 GCF_036846325.1 Ligilactobacillus sp.
GAAGATAACGGAAGGTGACTTCATTTTTGCCAGGAAGTTTGATCCGAAGTATTCTGGCGAACTGATGGACAAGCTGGATGAATTCTATGGAAATAAGATTTAAGTAAAAACCGTCTGATGATTGTCAGACGGTTTTTTTGTTATCTGTTCTCTTCTGGTTCTTCCTTTTCCGCCAGCGTAATGACGCCGATAGCGTTCAGACCGGTGTGTGTCATGATGATGGGACTTGTCAGGCGTGCGATGTACTTCGCATCTCTGCTGTTTTCTGGCAGCACGGCATTCTTGATGCGTTCAAGGAATTCTTCGTCCGTGCCGACGTTTGAAAGGGAGAGTTCCACGATGCGGTTATTCTCGTGGAACCTGCTCAGGTCCTTGCAGTACTTAATGAAGGACTTGCGGCTTCTTCCCTTGTTGACGACATCAAGACTGTCTTCACGCAGACGCACGATGATCTTCAGGTTGATCAGCTTGGTCAGGGCACCGGCAAGACGGCTGACGCGGCCGCCTGCAACGAGGCAGTCCATGCTGTCGACCAGGACGTCGGTCGTCGTGCGCTTGTGAATGTCAAGGCAATGTGCCTTGATTTCCTTGATGCTCCTGCCTTCACGGGCATCCTTTGCAGCTGCCAGAACCTGGAACGAAAGCGCACGGTCGGTTTCCTTGCTGTTGATGACCGTGACACTGCATTTGACCATCTCTGCCGCGGAACATGCGGTATGATATGTACCGCTGAGAACGTCTGACATCATGATTGCCAGAATCTCGCTGCCGTCGGCGCCGAGCTGCTCGAATGTCTCGATGAAGCGACCCACGGGCGGCTGGCTGGTCTTGGGTATGTTTCCCTTGCGAAGCTCGTCAACGAGCTCCTGACGCGTAATCGTTTCACCGTCAACGTGATTTTCGCCGTTGATTTCAACGGAGAGCGGGATGATGTGGATGTTGTATTCTTCGATTTCTTCCGGTGTCAGCTGGGCCGAGGAGTCTGTGACAATCTTGATTTCTGCCATTCGGAATGGGCCTCCTTAAATCGTTTTCTATAGTTTATATTATACCGCAAAGAGAGGAGTTGTTCCAATGATGGAAAACCAGGTCATAGCGTGTGACCTGGTTTTACCTAATCTATCAGACTATGAACAGCCTTTTTAATATAATATCCCGAGCGCATCTTCTGTGCTATTCGGTCGGTATTTTCCTTCATCTGTCGGTACTGTTCATCATCAACATTGCTGAGAATATCATCAATGTTATTTAAGGAATCAATTGCAATTCCGACGTTGTTCTTCGTTACAAAGTCTGCCAGTGCTGCTTGCTTCCAGATGATTACAGGAAGTCCTGTGCTCAGGTAAAGGGAAACCTTGTGGGGGTTGTTGTATCTTGTGTATTCTCCGTAAGCCCCGTTGCAGGTGTCCGTGTTGCTTCCTTCCCAGATGAGGCCGAAGTTGTAGGTCAGATGCTCCGGAAGCTCTTCTGGTGAGTATACACCCATGTACTTGATGTTATTGTTGTATGAATCATTTGAACCGGGTCCGAATATATACAATGGCGACCTGGCATTGAAATTATCCAGGAAATACGCCTTCTTGAGATTGCCGGCAAGGCATAATGAACCGGTGTAATCTCTCAATGGCTGAATGGAATTGGGAGTGAGATAATCAAAAATCTCCAGGTCAGTTATCCTGGATGTGATTCCACTATTTTTGAGCCAGGCGGTCATATGGGAGTTATGACTTACAATGCCGTCAGCTTTGTTCAGCAATGCCAGTTCATTCTCTGAATCATGAAAATCATCCCCGAACCTGCGAAGTGAATAGATGTCATGAATGACAAAAATCAAATTTGCTCCGGAAATATTCTTGACCATGAATGTAATGTGTTTCAGTATCCTGGGGGTGCCTGTTGGATACTGTATGACGATGTTTCCCTTTCTGATCATCATAAAAATGAATGGCAGGACGAGATACACATACAGTAGTTTGGCAATTTTGCCGCAAGGTGTATCAATTACCTTGAAACCATCTTCTTTTAAAAATGACGTAACGTCATCCTTTGCCTTTGATCCTGCTGTGTTCTTGACACTTTCATGCCAGGATAGAATATAATTTGAACTCATTTAATAATCTCCTTGAAAAATCAATCTTCCTTGAATGCCCAGAAACGCTGTCCGATGTAGTTCAGCCCGACGAAGAACACCGAGCCGGCAAGCATTGCAACGTTGTCCTGAATGCTTTTAGCAAACGAGCTGAACGCCAAGACGGCAAGCGGCTTGGCAACGCCGTAGGCAATCAGGTAGCATACCGTGATGTTGATGATGAACTTAACGACCGTCTTCATGCTCCTTGACTTGTTCTGGAAGGTGAAATGCTTGTTCAGAAAGTAGCTGACAATGCTTCCGACCACGTAGTTTGAGGCGGAGGATATCCAGTAGCTCAAATGGAACGTGTTGTAGCAGAGAAACATCGTTCCCATTCCGACCGCCGTGTTGACGATGCCGACCAGAATGAACTTGATCATGGTCACATCGAAGAAGTTCTTGAATTTATTCATTATTTCTTTTCCTTTATGATGTAGATTGGTCTGTGCTTGACCTCGGTGAATATCTTTCCGATGTACTTGCCGACGATTCCCAGGCAGAAGAGCTGGATGCCGCCCACAAAGAGCAGGATGCAGACCATTGATGCCCAGCCGCTTGTCGGGTCGCCGCCGTGGACGATGTAGCGGATGATGATGAACAGGATTCCGCAGCCTGACAGGAAGGCGGAGATGAAGCCGACAAACGACGCTATGTCAAGCGGAAACTGCGAGAAGTTGACAATCCCGTCAATCGAGTATTTGAACAGGCTCCAGAAGTTCCAGCTTGTCTTGCCCGCCACGCGTTCGCGGTTCTTGTACTCGAGATACTTCGTCCTGAAACCTACCCAGCTGAAGATTCCCTTCGAGAAACGGTTGTATTCGCTCATCTGAAGAATGGCGTCAACCATCTGACGTGTCATGACACGGAAGTCGCGGGCACCGTCGACGATTTCCGTGTCGGAAATCTTGTTGATTATTCTGTAGAACATACGGGCAAAGAACGATCTCACCGGCGGGTCTCCCTTGCGTGTTG
>NZ_DAIUCE010000150.1:0-1069 GCF_036846325.1 Ligilactobacillus sp.
GAGCACGATGATGCTTTTCGTAGTTCTTCCATTCATCAATCAACGGTGGTCGCGTCCCGACAAGACTCATTTCTCCCTTAAGAACGTTCCAAAATTGCGGGAATTCATCCAATGACGTTTTCCGAATAAACCAACCAATGCCATGTTTCGAGCCGTCCTTGCCCGAACCGATGATTCGAGGATCATTGTCTGCCTTAAACATGAACCCTTTCATCGTGTTCATCGCCATAAGTTCTTTCTTGCGTTCCTCTGCATCCTGATACATGCTGCGGAATTTGTAAATTTTGAAAATTCGCCCATTTTGACCGACACGTTTTTGCGAGAAGAAGATTGGTCCAGGATCCGAAAAATAAATGATCGGCCCGATGATGATTACCAAAATTCCTGTAATCAACAAACCGACAAGCGCACCGACGATATCCATCAAACGTTTCAGTGCCAACTGAAAACTGGATGCAATTTTCAAGCTTTCCGTCATAACGGTATAGCCGCCGACCTTTTCAATCGTCTTCATGCCGCGTTCGTTGTCATAAAGCTCACTGATTGAAACGTGAGAAGTAATCCCCATGTTAAGCAGATCCTGCAGCAGACTTTCTGGAACTACCCCACCCTTAGGCAAAACGAACATGACCTCGTCTACCAAATCAGTGACGATATTATCCGTAAAATCGTTAAGACTGCCTACGACCGGAACATCATCATATTTTTTGCCGACTTCAGCCGTTGAATCATCGAAAAAGACCGCTCCGGAAATCTCAATATCTCCCAATGATTTTTGTTCGATTCTTTGCTTAACGCCAGCAAAATCGTCTTTTAAAGAAACCAAAATCATTCTCTTCTTGGAATAGCCGTTTTTCTTTCGATATGCCAAAACAATCTTCTTCCATATCAATCGACCAAAATACACTGCCGGAACACCCAGTATCGCCAATAGAACAAACACCGTTCTCGAATACCAAAATGTTGTCTGACTCAAAAGAAGATATAAGGCCAAAACAATAACCAAAGCTGAAACGTATATGATTGATGCCTTTAATTCCTTCAACCAGCTACGCTTAAGAATATTGCG
>NZ_DAIUCE010000150.1:1079-3020 GCF_036846325.1 Ligilactobacillus sp.
GCAAACACAACACCAGTAACCAAAATAACCAATGCACCGACTTGGTAGTACGTCCTATCATAAGGGTTTTCGAGTCCATGGCGGATAACATATGAAACAATGTAGACGATTTGCATAACGATCAAATCGACCAAAACAAAATCAAGGTGTTTCAACCACCCATTGCTTTTTTTACTGTACAAATTATTCACCCTCAATCCAAGCAGACATCGTTAACTATGGTTGTTTAATAAAGCCAAACTTTCTAGCAACAAACATCCAAATCTTCTTGACCATATTTTGATTACCCATAAACATCACAGGCAACTCAACGTAGTCTATCTGGTTTTGCTCAATCCAGACATCCATCAAAAGTTCACTGATATAGCCAAATATCCGAGCTTCGCTGACCGAATACCCTGAAATATCAACACGTTTCTCAACTTCTCCCAAAACATCAAAAAGCCATTCTGAATACGCTGAAAAAACCTTGTCTTTGGCAATAATCATATTGAACATATGCGCACTGCGGCGTTTCATTACCTCATCGAACTTCATCAAATAATCAGGGTATTTCTCCGCAATAACCCTGCGTGTTTCTTCAAGTCCTTCAATTTTGTGAGAATGTTCATAGTGAGACCATAAAGTTTCGATATAGTAATTACGCTTTTTAGGAAGAATAGCGTCATGTTTCTTCATGACATCAACAATCGTTTTTTCATCTAAAACATTTTCATACTTTTTTTCAAGTGACGCGCCAAGCATTCTTTTTCCCTTTGAAAACAAACGCCGGTAGTGTACCAAACCTTTAACATCAGCTTTACGATTTTTCCAGGCCCAATACTGTGCCGTCAGTTCGCAATAATTAGGGTTCTTTTCTGAAATATTTTCTCCGGTATTATCGCGCACGAATCCAGAAAAATCATCTTTTGCCGGTCCAACCTGAACCGGAATATAAATGTTTCCTTCAGGCATCCGGATATCTTTATGGCTTACAACATAAATTTCATATGACAAACAAAAATTCCTCGCTTCATCTCAAATTAATCAGCAAATTCTTCTTTAACTGTTACCAATGCGGCAGCGATAACCTGATCCATATTGTAGTAACGATACTGCCCCAAGCGTCCGCCAAAAATAACGTTTCCTGCTTCTTTTGAAGCCAAATTCTGATATTCCTTATAAAGACTGTTATTACGCTTGTCATTGACCGGATAGTACGGCTCGTCGCCGCGTTTCCAGTCAGCAGGATATTCACGCGTAATAACCGTCTTGTCTTTGTCGCCCTTGCCGAACTCAAAGTGCTTGTGCTCAATCACCCGCGTATACGGTGTCTCGGCATCCGTGTAGTTGACAACAGCGTTGCCCTGATAGTTATCAACGTCAAGTTCTTCCGTTTCAAAACGCAGGCTGCGATATTCAAGTTCTCCGAGCTTATAATCGAAGAACTGATCGATCATCCCAGTGAAAAGAACCTTGTCATAGTTTTTCAAATATTCGTCCTTTTTATCAAAGAAATCAACGCCGGTTTCAACCGTGATCTTATCATCAGCAAGCATCTTTTCAACGATTTGAGTGTATCCACCAACCGGGATTCCCTGATAGTCATCGTTGAAATAGTTGTTGTCATAAGTCAAACGAACCGGAAGACGGCGGATAATGAATGCGGGAAGTTCCGTAGCCTTCCTGCCCCATTGCTTTTCCGTGTAGCCTTTGACAAGTTTTTGATAAATATCCGTTCCGACAAGCGAAATTGCCTGCTCTTCAAGGTTTTCTGGTTCCTTGCCATTAAGCACCGCACGCTGTTCATTGATTTTGTCCAAAGCTTCCTTAGGAGTAACCACTCCCCAGAGCTTGTTGAACGTATTCATGTTAAACGGCATGTTGTAGATTTCGCCATTGTAATTAGCAATCGGACTGTTCGTATAGCGGTTGAATTCAGCAAACTGATTGACATAATTC
>NZ_DAIUCE010000151.1:0-2016 GCF_036846325.1 Ligilactobacillus sp.
GGAGCCGCTGATGAGATGCATCGCAGCCATGGCGAATATCGTCCTGCAGAACATACCTTCTACTGAAAGCATCCCATTCATTAGCCAGACCCGCCAGCTGGAATCAAGGAACAGACGGATGACGAGGGCAAGCATCATGGCCAGTGCGCTTAAGATAATGACGATTGCAACTAGCCTGTCCCGTATTTATGGTGCTTGAAGCAGATTTTTCAAGTGCGAAGCTTGGAAGGAACGTGCACCGGATTGCAAAGTAGACCATTTTCGGAGAAATTCACGATTTTGGTCTGCTTTCCCATCACGCCCCTGATTTATGACAGATGTCTGCCCAAGGCAAAAAAACACGCATGATTCATAAAGCCAGTTACGAATCATGCGTGCCTTGAATTTGAAGCAGACTTTTTCTCAGCCTTTCCTGATCATTTCCTGCTTCTTCCAATCGTTCCTCTTTTCAGGAACTCAACGAAGCCGTACCATCCCAGGTAGGCAATGGTCGGCGGATAAAGCGAGGCATAGCCGATCAGGAAGGTCCAGACCGGGTGATGCGAAACGAAGTGCATGCACTGCTCCCAGAAGTCGCCGAAGAAGTACCAGTCAGCAAAATCTACATTTATCTTGAAAAGCAGAACTGCGGCCGAAACGGCAACTGCAGCCTGCAGAATCCTGTTAATGAGTCTCATCTGAATCCACCGCCTTCCTGCCCCTTAAACGTGCCGGCTGCCACAGGCACTGCATTTGTCATGCACGAAATGTCCTCATCCATTTTCCTCATCCTCTCGTCAAATTCAGAGCATGCACCAATCATACCGCATGGGTGCGACAGACCGTGTCGCCCGCCGAAAATAAAATGAAATTTCTTCTCACAAATGCGGATTATGTGATAAGGTAAAGGGAAGACTAATGATTGGAGTGAATAAATTGGCATCTGAAAGTCAGGCAATGCGCCTCTTCGAGCTCGCCATGGAGCTTCTAACCACAGGTTCCATTTCAAAGGAAGAATTTAGAAGAAAGTACGGCAGAAGTATAAGAACCTTTCAGCGGGATGTGAAAAAGCTGAAGGGGTACTTGGCGGGCGACGACACGGACACGCCCACGGACACGAACATGCAACTGGAATCGGACGGTGAGACCTACCGTCTGACGAACAGGCCGGAGAACACGGAACGCTTCCTCGGCGTGCCGCAGCTGCTTCTCCTGACTGAGATTCTGGCGTCAAGCCGCGTGCTGGCAAAGGACGAGTTCACCCAGCTGACGGATACGCTCCTGAACATGGCGATGTTCAAGTCGCTTGCGCAGGTCGAGGACCCCGCCCTGCGCAATGCACTGAAGGACGCCTTTGATTCATACAAGGACAACAACCATCCCCTGGACTTCAAGGCTTCGGAAGACACGTTCGAAAAGCTGACCACCCTCTACAAGGAAACTTACAGCGACAAGGACAACTACAGCGCAATCGACGTCACCTACACCAACGTCTACAACAGAACATCACGCAAGACCCTGCTGCCGGTCTCCATCGTCTTCGACAAATACTACCTCTACCTGCGCGCAGTCGAGGTCATGTACAGAGGATACAGCTTCAATACATACCGCATCGACCGCATCAAGCGCGTCAGAACGTCTCAGGAACGGTTCGACTATTCGACACCGAAGTCTGAACTTGCCAAAAAGCCGTTCCCGTCAAACGCCTTCAGCGAGCACGACTATCCGGAGGCAATCGAGTTTCTGTGCTGGCCGCCCGCCATCGAGGCTGCGCTGGACAACTTCGGAAACGCCGGATATGAGGCGGAAATCATCGAACGCTACGATGAATACGGCAGAAAGGTGAAGTCAGACGACCTGGTCGGAAGAAAAGGACACGTCAAGATCAGAATCAGAGACTATCCCGAAGGCGCCAGGTTCTGGCTGATGGGCCAGGGTACGAAGGTTCAGGTCACAAGTCCGGAGTCCATGGTCAGGGAGATCAAAAGGGAGCTGGCCGCTGCTGCCAGAATGTACGACAATTAGCTGATATCGGAC
>NZ_DAIUCE010000151.1:2026-3010 GCF_036846325.1 Ligilactobacillus sp.
GAGATTACGGGAAAATTCCCGGTTTTCTGGATTTGCCCGTAAATTCCAGCTCCCGACTCTTCCAGTTATTTTGGTTTCTGCATAAACAAAGACCCGGATGGAATTTGCAATTGCTGCAAATCATCCGGGTCTTTTGCTCGGGACATGGTTTTTCCCAGGCCTCTTTGGTTGTTACTGCATATTCTTCAGCACATCATCAACGGCGCGGTTCATTCTCTCTTCAAGGTCCAGTTCCGGTTCATCCTTCATGTCCATCGGTTCCAGATTAACCTCCGCCATCGATTCAATCTGGATCGAGCCGCCGAAAACATCCGCATATGCTTTCTCGCCCTCGCGAACCGTTCCGTCCATCAGGCTCTGCGTCAGCACGTCCTCGACTTCACGGACGATTCCGCGCTGAATCGGGCGCGCTCCGTTTGTCTCGTCATAGTAGCGGTCGGCGATGAACTTCGCCACTTTCGGAGAGAAGCTGATTTTGACTCCGCTTTCGGCAATCATGTCAGCTTCCTTTTCCAGCAGGTGGTCCGTGATCTTCAGCACGGCATCATAGTCCAGAGACGAGAAGACGATCTTCTCGTCAATGCGGTTCAGAAATTCCGGCCGGAAGAATCCTGCAAGCGAGTCGTTGACGCTGTCGATCATGGCCTGCTCCCTGTCGGCTTCTGCCCCGAAGCCAAGCGTCGGTTCCTTTCTCTCGAAGCCGATGTTTGACGTCATGATGATCAGTGACTTCGTGAAGTCACCAGTCTTTCCCTGGCCATTCGTCAGCCTTCCGTCGTCAAACAGCTGTAAGAAGAGGTCGAAGATGCTTCTGTGGGCCTTTTCGATTTCGTCAAACAGGATGACCGATTCCGGCTGACGGTTGACCTTGTCAATCAGCGTGTCGGTTTCGCCGTATCCGATAAACCCGGGGTCGGCGCCAAGGAGGCGCTTCTTGCCCGTTTCACTGCTGTACTCGCTCATGTCAAGCCTGATGAGATTGCC
>NZ_DAIUCE010000152.1:0-2928 GCF_036846325.1 Ligilactobacillus sp.
GGCATTAAAACCTTAGATATGCAATTGCAGCGGATGACAACTTGATCTTCCTTACTTTATCACCGCAGCTGAAAAAGAACTGATGCCTCCTTCAGCGTCCTTCGGCAATTTTTATGATGTCAGAAAACATTTCCCTGTCAATGTAGCATCCGGCCGCAGTATTCTCCGTCACGTTGACTGCACAGTCAAAAACGTCAATCATGGCACCGACCGTCTGCACAAGGCCGTTCCAGCTGCCTTCACCCATCCCGGCCCTGAGTCTCTTCCAGTCGGTATACATCCGGACTGCTTCGCGTTCCTCCGTCTTTCCCTTCATCGTCGGTAAACCGAGCGTCGCATCCTTCTTCAGCATTCCGTTTTCATCAACATTGAACGTCTCCTGACCGGTTACCGGAACAAGCAGACGTGCACCGGCCATTGCCTTTGCCATGAATGTGAAATACAGACTGCAGACCGTCTGCTCATCGTCCGTTTCCGGTCTCCCCATCTGACCGAGCATTAGAATCCAGCGTTCAACATCGGGATTGGTGACCGTAACCTTCTCTTCCGGAACACCGGTGTAGTCGGGAGATTCAACCAGGACTGACTGGTCAAGCACCGTGTCCGAACAGTTGATTCTGATTCCGCAGGCTCCGTTAAGGAGAACGCATTCCTCAAGAAAATGCCTGATGCCTTCCCCCTCCGGACCATTCTCGATTCTTTTCATCTCAAACCTGTCAGCCGGATAAGAGCCTGACATCTGCCTGAAGTGCGGCTCGGTGAAGATCCAGATATCCGGCGGCGTGACGTTGTAGTTTCCATTGCTGAGAAGTGTCCTGGAGAACATGGCAGGCTCTCCGGTCATGTTGCTGAACAGACAGTAGATGTAGTCAAGGTTGAACAGCCTGGCTGTGATGGCATCGACCAGCACCGACACCTTCTGCCGGTTCTCCTCTGCATCCTGTTCAGTTTCCTCAGGCTCCACTTCCTTTATGTACTGCCGGAACATGAACCAGACCTGGCAGCAGTCAGACACGGACATCTGTCTGACCGTTCCGGAATCAAGATTCATTCTCCTGACCAGAATGCAGTTGTCACTAAGTCCTCTGCAATGCTGGTCCCAGACAGTCTCCTGCGAGACGTTCCTTGAATGGATGACCGCTCCGCTGACAATTCTGTCCGGAGAAATTCCGGCAAGCGTGAACGAAATCCGCTGATCGGTTGCTTCCTTTAAGGTCTTCTTCCCGTCCAGCGACTTGATTTCCGTAACGAACGCCGTGAGAACCTCAGTCTCCCTGTCATCGTGCATAATGCTTACACGCACATCATCACCGGCACGAAGAGTTCCCCTGAGGTCGCCGCTGACGTCTGCCGCATTTTCACGGTCGCATTTGAAGCTGCATGCAACTCCGACCGCAAACCAGTCGTATTTTCTGCCTCTGCCGGCAAGCGCCGCCAGTTTTTCCCTGAATCCCATAATCATAAGTCCCCTTCCCAACTTGTCCTCAAGCAGCATTCTCAGTCTTTCGGGTTCATCACCGCGCAGATTCCCGGCATCAATCAAAACGAACTGATGTGCAATGTTCTTCAGCCAGAAGTAGTGACCACACCTGCCCCACTCCCTGTATGCGCTCCAGTCATCATGACCTGTGCCGACCTGCGATTCGTATCCGATGCCCGTCTCATCGATGTGATACACACGGTATCCCGAAGTCAGCTGCCTGTCCGCCGTTCTTGTTCTGATGTCAAAGATCATCCCCGAGAGACTCATGATCGTCACGATGAAGGCAACTGCGCACAGAACTGACAGTACCATGATTGTTCCCGACTGCATGTTGCGCGCAATAGCTGCCAGATCAAGAGTCATGACCCCTGTTCCGGTCGCCAGTGCAATCTTTGCGTTACGGCTCCTGTAAAGAGTCACCTTCTTCAATGCCTTCAGCGCTTCAGCATCTACTTCAGTCCTGCAATTCAACATCCTTGTCCTACCCCCTGAACATACCTTATCCCTATTCTTCAATCCGTCCGTCAAATTCCCCATGACCGATTAACATATCTTGATTATATCAGAGAAAGATTAAAATTACACCAATAAAATTAATTTTATGTGAAATAAAACTGGATTTGTATATATAATATGATACAATGGTGCGCCGAAGATTATCCCCTGATTTTCACGTCAAGTATCAGGATGCTCCCGCAGCCCTTTTCGCCGCATATACCAATAAATCAATTTCATTCTTATAAGAATGATCTGCTGCGAAATGCAATGTTCTTCTTTCGAAAGTCCGGCCCATACCAGCCGCAATCGCTTTCACAAACTAGCGGAAAGATGTTAGAATCAAGAGGGAAACAACGAAAGCGAGGTAATTTTCATGTACATACCAGCAAAGGACAGATATGAGAGGATGCAGTACGCAAGATGCGGGAGGAGCGGACTGAAGATGCCGAAGATGTCACTTGGACTCTGGCACAACTTTGGTGACACTGGCGTCTTTGACAACATGAAGCAGCTGATCTTCACTGCATTTGACAACGGCATCGTCCACTTCGACCTTGCCAACAACTACGGACCGGCGTACGGGAGTGCGGAGAAGAACTTCGGCAGAATCCTCGATGAGGAGCTGAGACCGTACAGGGACGAGCTGCTCATCAGCACCAAGGCCGGCTACGACATGTGGGAGGGGCCTTACGGAAACTGGGGCAGCAGGAAGTACCTGCTGTCAAGCCTTGACCAGAGCCTGAAGCGGATGCGGCTCGATTATGTCGACATCTTCTACCACCACAGGATGGATCCCGAAACGCCGCTTGAAGAGACAATGGGCGCCCTTGCCAGTGCGGTTCAGTCGGGCAAGGCACTCTACGCCGGGCTGTCGAACTACGACGGAGAAACGCTTGAAAAGGCCGCAGCCATTCTGGACGACCTGAAGTGCCCGTTCGTAATCAACC
>NZ_DAIUCE010000153.1:0-2896 GCF_036846325.1 Ligilactobacillus sp.
AGGCTGAGTATGTCGATACTGACGAAAAAGTCGTCTTTGCCACTGAAGACTAATCTGAAATAAGAGTCAGGTCCCGCATCGCATAATGGTGATGCGGGACTTTTTCGTGGTTATTTTCGGGTCTTTGCTGCGGCTTCGCATTTTACAGAATAAGTATACAAACTTAAAAAATGGATATACAAAATGTTGACTTTTGAAAGTAAACGTTTTATAATTCGGTATGTAAGTTAGTTTATTTTACAAACTAACCATTCAAAAACATATTCAGAGGAGTTGCTTAAAATGAACAACATCATGAACAGGATGCAGGAGAAATTTCTGCCTGCACTTGGCAAATTCGGCAATATGAAGTACATGATCGTGCTTCGCGACTCGATGGTCATCACTGTTCCGTTCACAATTTTCGGAAGTATCTTCATGATCATCAACAACCTTCCGTTCGGCAACTGGAGCAGGATCATCGCCCCGATTCAGCCGCAGCTTCAAATCGCGGTCAACATGACTTTCGGTCTGCTGGCACTGATCGTTGCAATCGGAATGAACTATGAGGCTTCCAAGGCAAACAGGCTGAATGAGCTGACCGGTACGGCCATCGGCGTAATCGCGTTTTTGATCTGCATGCTGAACGACAAGCTTGTTCTGGATCCTAACGATCTTGGTTCAAGCGGCATGTTCACTGCAATTGTGGTTGCAATCATTTCCAATGAAATCATCTCGTTCTTCGTTAAGCGCAATCTTGTCATCAAGCTCCCGGGATCCGTTCCTCCGGCGGTTGCCAGCTCATTTTCAGCACTTATTCCGGGATCGGTCGTCTTGCTTTTGTTCTGGTTCCTCAGAGTTGTTCTGAAAATTCAGATCAATTCCGTCATCCAGGCAATCTTCTCGCCGCTTGTCGTCGGACTCAACAGCGTCTGGGGAATGGAACTCGTCTTGTTCCTGACACTTCTCCTCTGGACGATGGGCATTCACGGCAACAACGTTGTCGGTGCCGTATCGTCACCTGTTTATCTTCAATTCCTGACGGCAAACATCAAGCAGGTTTCCGAAGGCCATGCCGCAACGCACATTACTGCTGACGGTTTCCTCAACTTCGGCATGAACATCGGCGGCACGGGTGCAATCCTCGCCCTTGTCATCTGCATGCTGACGGCCAAGAGCAAGCGCTACAAGCAGCTCGGCGGCCTCGGCCTCGTTCCATGTATCTTCCAGATCAGCGAACCGATCATGTTCGGCTGCCCTGTCGTCCTGAACCCGGTTCTTGCAATTCCATTCATCGCCGTTCCAATGGTGCTTCAGGGAATTACGTACTTCCTGATGAAGGCAGGAATCATCGGAATGGTCATTGCACAGGTTCCTTGGACGACGCCGATTTTCCTGAACGGCTATCTCATTACCGGCGGTGACTGGCGTGCAGTTATCTGGCAGGCAGTCTGCCTCGTGGTGGCCGTTGTCGTCTACTATCCGTTCTTCAAGTCCCTGGACAGCAAGGCTGTTGCTGAAGAAAATGCAGAAGCATGAGGTTGATTTCCCGGATAAGGCGAAAATCCGGATTTGCTTGTGAAATGCAGTGTGCGCGGTGTCACGGGCAGGCCTGAACAAAAAAAGCATGCGCGCAGACAAGGCGTGCATGCCGACAGTTACTTGTTTTCGTAGACCGAAATTTCAATCAGATTCGAATCAAGGTCATGGATGTAGATTGATTCCATCCTGCCTTCGGAACCGTGACGTTCAACCGGACCTTCGATGATTTCAATGAAGTAGCTCTTGAGATGATTGACGATGTCTGACATCCTGTCACCGGAAACGATGCAGAGATCGCATGCTCCTGGGATGGTGACGGACGCTTTCCGGCTGCGGGATTCCAGTTTCTCCGATTCGACGAGACGAATCAGCTGGTGACCGCAGCGCAGGGTGTGAACCGAATCGTCGGACTGTTCCCTGATCAGCGGCATGTCAAAAGTTTCGTGATAAAAGCGGGTGGATGCCTCGAGATTGGAAACGGGAAGCACGATGTGGTCGATACGCTTGATTTTCATTTGAATCCCCCTTTTGTTAAAATAATTTCCTCAACAAGTATAGCAGAACTCTCGGAATCGGAGCAAATTTGTACAGAAAAACGTTGCTTTATGATAATCGATAAGCATATAATGAAGTAGTGGCGCACTGCATTTGTAAAGGCTAACATTGGGAGTGCAGACTCACTTTATGTCAAGCGGTTGACATAGAGATGTATAGTTTTTCCTGGATTTCTTTTCAAATCCTGGAAAATGCGTTAAAATAACTTCGAGAACGATTACCTGCATTAGGAGGAAAACATATATGTCAAAGCTTTATGGAGCAATTGAAGCCGGCGGCACAAAGTTTGTATGCGCTGTCAGTGATGAAAACATGAACATCCTGAAGAGAGTCAAGATTCCTACGACAGTGCCTGAGGAAACGATGACCGAGGTTTTCAGGTTCTTCGATGAAAATCCTGTGTGCGCAATGGGCATCGGCTCCTTTGGACCGATCGACGTCAACAGGAAGTCTGAAACGTACGGCTATATCACGACAACGCCAAAGAAGGGCTGGGCAAACTACAACTTCCTCGGCGACATGAAGAAGCACTACGACATTCCATATGTCTGGACGACTGACGTTAACGTTGCCGCATACGGCGAACTCAAGCGCGGTGCCGCACGCGGCAAGGAAAGCTGCGTTTATCTGACGGTCGGAACTGGCATCGGTGGCGGCGGCGTCATCAACGGCAAGCTGCTTGAAGGCTACGGCCATCCGGAAATGGGACACATGCTCATGCGTCGCCATCCTGACGACAAGTATGAGGGAAACTGTCCGTTCCATCATGACTGTCTTGAAGGCCTGTGCGCAGGTCCTGCCGTTGAAGGCCGTCATCACG
>NZ_DAIUCE010000154.1:0-2529 GCF_036846325.1 Ligilactobacillus sp.
CGAGGGTCGTGGTCTATCATAAAGAAAACGGAGGTATTTCAGATGCCAGAAATTATGGCATCGCGCATGCTAAGGGTAAATATGTGACTTATGTCGATCCAGATGATTGTGTTGATGAAGATTATGTTGAAATTTTGTATAATCTTTTGGTTAAGTATAATTGCAAAATGTCGATTTGTCCGCATCGTGTTCACTATGAAAACGGAGATGTTGCCGATTTGGCGGATGGACTTGAGTTTGATGATGATAAGGTCCTTTCAAGCAAAGAATGCATTGAAAGAATGCTTTATCATGAAGTAATTGATACGTCAGTGTGGGGAAAACTGTATGAAAGGGAACTCTTCCAAGGGATTGAGTATCCCGTTGGAAAACTCTTTGAAGATCTTGGAGTAACTTATAAGCTGATGCTTAGATGCAATCAGATTGCTGTTAATGGAAAATCAAAGTACACATATAACTTCCATGATTCTTCAATTGTTAACAGTCAATTTAATGAACATAAACTTGATATGATTGAGATGGCCGACAATTTGGCTAAGGAAGTCAATGAGATTTACCCTGAGCTGGAATCTGCCACCAAGAGGCGACAGGTGTATGCAAGGCTAAGTACGCTGAATCAGATGTTGTATGCAAAAGGTCCTGAGTTTGAGCAAAAACGTCGTGAAATTATCAATTACGTTAATCTAAATTCAAAAGAAGTCGCGAAGAATCCACGCACTCCCAAGAGAGATAAAATGGCTTTTCTTCTTTTGAAACTGGGATATCCAGTGTATCGTTTCTGTTGGTTGCAGTATAGAAAAAAAATCATGAATAACTAGCAAAATCCTCCAAAAACGCTGAGAATTTTTGGAGGATTTTTGTTGTTTGACCATGTCCGTTTCAAGAAAAAATAAAAACTCCAAACGTTGGATTCGACGTTTGGAGCGTAATAATATATAACAGATAAACTGTTAACTCATTGCCACATGACCGTTCATTTTGCCATGCGGCTTTTTATGATGATCGTTGTTGTCCTTCTGGTATTTTTCTTTCGAGTATCTTGCGCGCAAGCCCCACAAAATCGAAACGGTATCAACGACTTCCTGGAACATTGCGCCGACAAGGGCCGGAATAACGCCCGTACTTGCAATCAGCATCAAACCGATGCAGATGAAGATGCCGATCAAAACCGCCTGACGAGCAATGCGCATGGTATCTTGCGCAATTATGACGGCTTTGGAAACTTTTGACAGATCGTCTTTCAAAATAACGATGTCTGCCGATTCGCTCGCAGCCGTTGATCCGTTGGCGCCCATGGCGATTCCGACGTCTGCCGTTGCAAGCGAAGGAGCATCATTGACTCCGTCTCCGACCATGATGACGGGGCGCTTGTCTTTTGAAACGTTCTTCAAAGCGCTGATTTTGTCTGTTGGGAGCAGATCGGCCTTGACGTCGGTAATTCCGACTTGCGGAGCAATTTTTTCAGCGATTGCCCTTTGATCGCCCGTCAGCATGACGAGATGTTCAACGCCGTGTTCTTTCAGTGACTTCATGGTTTCCGGAGCTTCCTTACGGATATGATCAAGGAAGGTCACGTATCCCCAAAGCTTGTCATCGACGGAAACGTAGATGGCAGTTTCAGGCAACGACTCCATTTTGTCCGTTGGAGCGACGTACTCAAGTTTTCCGACCATGACTTTGTGACCGTTGATTTGAGCTTTGATGCCCCTGCCGGTTTCTTCTTGCAGCTCTTCCGGCGAATCGAGGTCGATTCCTTGTTCGTTTGCGTAAGAAACGAGCGAACGTGCAAGAATGTGGTTTGTTGCCTGTTCTGAACTTGCCGCAAGTTCGAGTAGCTTGTTTTTATCAATGTCGTCTAGCGCAACGACCGAATCAATCGTCAGTTTCCCGCTTGTAATGGTTCCAGTTTTGTCAAATGCAGCGGTTTTAGCCGTTGCGAGTTTTTCTAAGACGTCTCCCGTTTTGATGACGATGCCGTTTCTTGATGAGCGACTCATCCCGGAAACGATGGCAACCGGTGCCGCCAAAATAAGCGGGCAAGGCGAAGCAACGACCAGAACTTCTGCAAATCTGACCGGATCTTTTGAGATGAACCATGCAATCCCTGCGATAATTACGGCAATCGCCGTGAACGGAACCGCATATCGATCGGCCATTCTGACGAATTTGCCGGGTTTGCTGTCGGCTTCTTTGACCAATTGAACCAAGCGTTGGTATTGACTGTCTTTAGCCAGTTTATCGACGAACATCGTTAAAGAAGCATCCCCGTTGACTGATCCGGAATAGATGTCATCACCGACTTTTTTGCTTACGGGGACGGATTCTCCGGTCAAAGAAGATTCATCCAGACTGCTTTGACCAAGAATAACGTGACCATCGACCGGAACGAGTTCCCCTGGACGCACGACAAGCTTATCGCCGATGTTTGCTTCATCAACGGAAATGTCTTCAGTTTCATCCCCGTTCAAACGATGGGCGACATGCGGTGAATTGTCAAGCAGTGCCTTGAGTTCCGTGTGTGCTTTTTTC
>NZ_DAIUCE010000154.1:2585-2861 GCF_036846325.1 Ligilactobacillus sp.
ATGATTGCCAAAAGGTCAACTCCGTAGTCTCCTGATTTAAGTGATTTGATCATTTCATATAGCATTGAAAGCGAGATGATGGATCCGACGATCGTAATCAGCGCTTGTGCAAAGAGCTGCTGTTTTAAGCCGAACTCCAAGATAAGCGCAACAAGGCCGATCCCCAAAATGATCCACAATTTTGTTGAGTGTTTCATTGTTTTTTCCTCCTTTGAGTGGAATCCCGTACGCTGATCCTTATTACGTCTCAAAGGTAACACGAGATGAAAATAATGT
>NZ_DAIUCE010000155.1:0-2859 GCF_036846325.1 Ligilactobacillus sp.
ATTTGATATTTAGTACACTGTATTTATCATAATGAACCGGTGAAAAAGAGGAGTAGGGAAGAAGACCGCACAGAGAGTGGACGGATTGCTGCAAAGTCCAACGGATCGACTTTTCGAAAGACACTTTCGAGGCGTGCTTGATGAGAGCACCGCGACGTGGCGCGTTATCCCTGAGTTTATAAGCCAAGGTGGTACCGTGCTTTTGCGCCCTTGTCAGTCAGAGATGACTGATGGGGCTTTTTTGATGCCGGAAAATCAACAGGAGGAATTGAAAATGAAGTACCAACGTCCAAAGGGCACTGCCGATATTTTGCCGGGCGAGTCCGAGAAATGGCAATTTATCGAGGAAAAGGCACGTGCATTATTCAAGAAATTTCGCTATCAGGAAATGAGAACACCGATTTTTGAAAACTTTGAGGTCTTTTCAAGAACGTCCGGCGAAACTTCAGACATCGTGACAAAGGAAATGTATGATTTCCTTGACAAGGGCGACCGCCACGTTACGCTTCGTCCTGAGGGAACTGCCGGAGTCGTTCGCAGCTATGTTGAAAACAAGCTTTACGGACCGGAAGTTCAAAAGCCGTTCAAGACATATTACATCGGACCGATGTTTCGCTATGAGCGCCCTCAGGCCGGACGTTTCCGTGAATTTCACCAAATCGGCGTCGAAGCATTTGGCGTCGACAATCCGACGCTTGACGTCGAAGTCATCGCAATGGCAATTGAACTTCTCAAGAGTTTCGGCTTGAACAGCCTCAAGCTGGCTTTGAACACGCTTGGCGACAATGAGTCGCGTGCCGCTTACCGTCAGGCCTTGATTGACTATCTCGAGCCCTTTGAAGCAGAGCTCTCAGATGATTCAAAGGAACGTCTTCACAAAAACCCGTTGCGCGTACTGGATTCAAAAGATGCAGGCGATCAGAAAATCGTTGAGGGAGCGCCTTCAATTCTGGACTATCTGACGGACGATGCAAGAAAGCACTTTGAAACGGTTAAGACTTTGCTTGATGACCTTGGCATCGAATACGAAATTGATTCGAACATGGTTCGCGGCCTTGATTACTACAACCATACGATTTTTGAAATCATGAGCGATTCCAAGGTCTTTTCAGGCAAGTGGACGACCGTTTGTGCCGGCGGACGCTATAACGGTCTGGTTGAACAGCTTGGCGGACCTGAAACGCCGGGCATCGGCTTTGCTCTTGGCGTTGAGCGTTTGCTGCTTATCTTGGAGGCAGAAGAGGATGCATTTGACATCGAAAACGATCTTGACGTTTACGTTGTCGGCATCGGTGAAAGCACGAATGCTGAAACGCTTAAGATTGCAATGTCATTGAGACGTCAGGGATTCAGTGCCGATCGCGATTATCTGTCGCGCAAGCCAAAGGCGCAATTCAAGACGGCAAGCAAGCTTGACGCCAAGTATACCTTGACGATCGGCGAAACGGAACTTGCCGAAGGAAAAGCTAATTTGAAGAAAATGGAAACAGGCGAAGAAATAAGCGTTTCCTTAAATGATGTTTATGAAGACTTTGCAAAACTTGCAAAGTAGGAAAGGAAGATATTAAATGAAGCGAACGACATACGCTGGATTGGTCGATGAAAAGTATCTCGGTCAAGAAGTGGTTTTGAAAGGCTGGGTACAAAAAAGCCGCAATTTGGGAAATTTGATTTTTGCAGACCTTCGCGATCGTGAAGGCTTGGTTCAGCTTGTTTTCAGTCATGAAATTTCAGAAGAAGCATTCAAAATTGCCGAAACGCTTAAAAGCGAATACGTAATCGAAATCGTCGGCAAGGTCGTCAGTCGTGCCGATAATGCCGTCAACCCGAATATGAAAACCGGCAAGATCGAAGTTGAAACAAGCAGGGTCACGATTTTAAACGAAGCAAAAACGACTCCGTTCAGCATCGAAGACGATACGACAGCAACTGACGACACTCGTCTGCGTTATCGTTATCTCGATTTGCGTCGTCCTGAAATGCAGCGTTCTTTGATGATCAGAAATCGAATCACGCAAACCGTTCATCGTTATTTGGATGAAAACCATTTTCTTGACATCGAAACGCCTTATTTGACGCGCTCGACTCCTGAAGGTGCCCGTGATTATCTGGTTCCGTCGCGTGTTTATCCGGGACATTTCTACGCGCTTCCGCAATCACCGCAGCTCTTTAAGCAATTGCTGATGGGGGCAGGCTATGATCGCTATTATCAAATTGCGCGCTGCTTCCGTGATGAGGATCTGCGCGGTGATCGTCAGCCTGAATTTACTCAGATCGATATGGAAATGTCATTCATGACGGCTGATGAAATTCGCGAAATGACGGAAGGCTTGCTGAAAGCAGTCATGAAAGAAACTCTTGGAATCGAAATTGAAACGCCGATCAAGCAGATTACTTGGAACGAAGCGATGGATCGTTTCGGTTCAGACAAGCCGGACATTCGTTTTGGCATGGAATTGCAGGATATGGCAGAAGTCGTCAAGGGTGCCGGCTTTAAGGTCTTTGATTCGGCGCTTGAAAACGGCGGTCAGGTCAAAGCAATCGTCGTTCCTGGCGGTGCTGACAAGTATTCGCGCAAAAAGATCGAAGAAAAGCAGGAATACATCAAGCGTTTCGGCGCCAAAGGCTTGGCTTGGATGAAAGTGACGGACGAAGGCTTGGCCGGTCCCGTTTCCAAGTTCTTCAAAGAAAAGGAAGCAGAAGTCAAAGAAGCAACCGGTGCCAAAGCTGGCGACCTGTTGTTGTTCGTTGCCGACAATCGCAAGGTCGTTGCTGATTCTCTTGGATATTTGCGCGTTTCGATCGCAAAGGAACTCGATCTGATTGATGATTCCGAATTTGCGTTCGTCTGGGTCGTTG
>NZ_DAIUCE010000156.1:0-2831 GCF_036846325.1 Ligilactobacillus sp.
CGTTCGGCTCCACACCTTGTCCGTTTTGCCCGTAATCCCGTCCTGCGCCCTGACTGGTCAGGCGATGCGTACCTCCCGGAAATAAAAACCGGCGCACGCGTTTCGATCCATGGTACACTATACCCATATGGAGGAAAAAGACGATGAGAAAGATATTCATTATTGAAGACGAACACGATATCATTCAAGCCGTTCATGATGAACTGAAAAAGTGGGGATATGACGTGAGCGGCGTTTCGGACTGGGACAACGTGATGGCGGAAGTCAGGGAATCCGATCCCGTTTTGATTCTGATGGACATTACGCTCCCCATGTATGACGGTTTTTACTGGACACAGCAGATCAGGGCCTTTTCACAGGTGCCGATTATCTTTATTTCGGCTGCCGATTTTGACCAGAATGCCGTGAGGGCGCTGATGATCGGTGCGGATGACTACCTGGTCAAGCCGTTTGCGATGGATCTTCTGACGGCAAAGGTTCAGGCCGTGCTCCGCCGTGTAAATGCAGTGCAGGAAAAGAGTCTGGAAAAATTCGGCTGCGAACTCAATTTGCTGACCAACGACCTGGATTTTCAAGGAGAAAGCGTCAGGCTGACGCCGACCGAGGGACTGATCATGAAGTTGCTCATGCTGAATGCAAACCAGACGGTCAGCAAGAAGAAGCTGATTTCGGCATTGTGGCAGGGAAACAACTTCATCGACGAAAATGCGCTGAACGTCAACCTGAGCAGGCTGCGCGGCAAGCTCTCAACGCTTGAGGGACCGCTTCAGATTACGACGGTCAGGGGTCAGGGCTATCGCCTGGAGGAAAGAATATGATCAGAAAATATCTGGCGGACTGCTGGTCGACATTTCTCGTATATCTGTTCTGCGTGGCGGTCTTTGCGCTTTTCTGCGTTCTTTATGGCTTGAAATTCAGCCTGATCGGCGACTTCGTGCGTTTCACCTGGCTCGTGGCGGTCGGCGCTGCATTTTTTAAAACCGTGCGGACGTTTCGGATTCTCAGACACGTTGAAAACGGCGATATTGACGAATCCTTCGGCCGGACGCTTGTTGAAAGGGAATTTCTGCGCAAGCTGAGTGAAGAAAAGGACAATCTAAATCAGCGCGAGCAAAGACTTGAGCAGGAGTTCAAGGAGCGTTACGACTATCTGATTGTCTGGAGTCATGAGATGAAGACGCCGCTGACGGCGCTGAAGCTGATGGCCGATGCGGCGGAAGTCGTTGACAGTGCACGCGTGCAGAAGCAGGTTGAAAATGCCGAGTATCAGCTGAATCTGCTGCTCAACTATGAGCGCCTGTCCGATTTCAACCATGATCTTGAGTTTGTCCCGATTGATCTGCTTGAGCTCGTACAGCAGATCCTGCGCGACAACATGACGTTTTTCGTTGAGAAGAACCTGACGCTTGACGTGTCAGTGCCGCATGAAAGGCTTTTGACCGACAGGAAGTGGATGTCGTTCATCCTGGAGCAGATTCTGGTTAATGCCAGCAAATACAGTGCTCCGCATCAGCATATCAGGATCGGGTATGATGAAGGCGTGCTTTTCATCCAGGATGAGGGAATAGGAATTTCGCAATCCGATCTGCCGAAGATCTTTGAAGCGGGGTTCACCGGCGAAAACGGCAGAAAGCACGGTGCCGCAACGGGGATGGGACTTTATATCGTCAAGCAGGTCAGCGTGTTTTTGAAGATCGGCGTCACGGTCGATTCAAGACTTGGAGCGGGGACCATTGTCAGGCTGGACTTGAATCGGATACTGGATTTTTAGAAAATAACAGACTGTAAGGTTCCTGTCGCACATGTAACTGTGATTGCGGCAGGAATCTTTTTATAATAAAGGGGTAATGAAACAGGAGGGATAGTAAATGAGTATTTTGGTGTTGAATCATATCAGCAAATCATTCGGCAAGGGGGACAGTCAGGTTGACGCATTGCGCGACATCAGGTTCAGCGTTGAAGAAGGGGAATACGTTGCAATCATGGGGGAATCCGGTGCCGGCAAGTCGACGCTTCTGAACATCATCGCAACGCTTGAGACTGCAACGGGCGGTCAGATCACGCTCAACAACCAGGACCTGTCAAAGCTCAGGGAAAAGGAGAAGGCGGCGTTCAGACGTCAGCATCTGGGATTTGTCTTCCAGAACTTCAACCTGCTTGACACGTTCAATAACCGCGACAACATCTTCCTGCCGCTCGTCTTGAACAAGGTGTCGCATAAGGAAATGGAGAAGCGCCTCGAACCTCTGGCAAGGGATCTTGAAATTGAGCAGCTGCTCGACCGCTATCCGTACGAAATTTCCGGCGGTCAGAAACAGCGCGTGGCGGCTGCCAGGGCATTGATCACGAATCCTGACCTGCTTTTGGCCGACGAACCGACCGGAGCACTCGACTCGCAGAATACGAAGCGTCTGCTTGCGTTGTTTGACAGCGTCAACAGGCATGGACAGACGATTCTGATGGTCACTCACAGTTCGCAGGCTGCAAGCTACGCCGGAAGAACGCTGTTCATCAAGGACGGAATCATTTACCATGAGCTTTATCGCGGGGACATGTCGCAAAAGGACTATGCCAAAAAGATTTCAGACAGCATGACCGTCTTGACGGCAGAATAAGGGGGAAAAAGGGATGTTGAAACTTAAACTTGCAAGACAGACCATCGGCAGGAATCTGCAGCTTTATCTGCCGTTTCTTCTGGCAAATGCAGTGCTGGTCGGCATCAACTACATCTTCTTTTCAATGACGACGAACAGAAGTCTTGAAAGGCAGAATTACGGATCCGGTCTGATTCAGCTGATGAACATCGGACTTGTCTTCACCCTGGCAATCAC
>NZ_DAIUCE010000157.1:0-2828 GCF_036846325.1 Ligilactobacillus sp.
AAATCGTGTCGTCGGTTAAAATTTGTGCTTTATTTTTCAAATTCAGTGTCTGATGTGCAAAAAAACACCCCTGCGCATGTCACATGCGCAGAGGCGTTTCCATCATTCATATCGTTTCAATGCTTCCTTCAGCTTTTCCCTGATGTCTTTTCTGACGGACTCGGTCAAAACCTCGACCTTGTCGCCCTGGCTCAGGAACCAGAACATGCAGCCCTGGGAATAGTTTCTGATGGTCATGTCGACATAGCCTCCGGGGCGGGTCTCCTCGATGGTCGAAACCGAGTTTCCGTCGGCGTCATGGAGACAGTATTCCGTGCAGCAGTCGGAGAACTCGTCCAGAGCGGCGCTGACGGCCGGGTGATGGCAGCGGAACCTGATTGTCACCGGGTTTTCCTCCTCGAACATCATCTTCGCCACCGGCCTGCTGGTGTAGTCGCTCTTCTCTATTGAAGAATCAGGTTCCTCTCCTGTCTGTTCGACGTGTATGATGCGGTCGACCCTGTAGTTCCATGGCCTGCCGGTATCGCAGCTGACGGCTCTCATGTAGAGGTAGTGGTTGTCGAAGACGATGGAGAAGGGCATGACCCTTATGTCTTCTTCCTTTCCGCTGTTGTGGACATAGGAGATTCTTACGATCTTGAACTTGTCCTTGCTGAAATACACTGCCTGATACAGCTGGTACAGTACGTCGAAGGTGGAGTCCTTTCCGCCGAGAGGGGAGTCGTCGCTTAGCGAAAGGCTGCTTTCTATGGCCCTGTAGTGTTCCAGGGAGGAATTTTCAACCTGTCTGATGATGTTTCGCTGCTCTTTTGAAAGCAGGTCAACCTGGGCCACTTTCTCGAGTGACTTGATGAGGTCTCTTGCTTCCTTTTCCTGAAGCATTCTGCTTGATGCGAGAATGCCGATGATCATGAGCAGCTGCGGTTCGCTCAGGAATCCTGTGTCGGTCTCTGTCTGGTCGGCGATGGCCAGCTTGTACTTCACGCCGTCTTCTGTCCGTTCGTGTATTATGACGTATCTCTTTGGCAGCATGCCCTCGACTTCATTGATGTCACGCTCGATGCTGCGCCGGTCGGTCTCGAAATCCTTTTCAAGCTGTCTCTTCATGGCGGAATGCTCCGACATGAGCTTGAAGTATATCTGGATGATTCTGTCTGCCTTTCCCATTAGTCCTCCTTTTCTACCTTGAACAGGTCATGGTGACGGACGCCGTACAGGTAGCAGGATTCGACCTGCTCGCCCATTTTCTCGAGCGCTTTGGCGTAGAGTCTGAGCTGACCGTCGTAGTTTTCCTTCAGAACCTTCTCGCGGCTCAGGTTGACGTCCGTCTTGTAGTCGATGAGAACCCATCTGCCGTCTGGATTCCTGTACATGGCGTCGATTACGCCGTGGACGATTGTGTAGTCATCGCTGCCTTCTTCAGGCTCTGCATTTACCAGGACGGTGATCGGGAATTCCCGTCTGACGTCTTCTGACTGGCGGAGCTCTTTGCCGGTCTTCGTACGGTAGAGCGCGGCGATGCCGTCGATGAACGTGTCTTTTATGACCTCAAGGACGGACTCGCTGAAGAATCCCTTCCGGCAGAGCTCTTCTGCGGTTTTCTCGACTTCCGCCTTAGTCGCCCTGCCAAGGTCGGTTCTTTCGAAGATCAGGTGGACGGCAGTCCCGAGAACGTCGGCCGGAACGCGTTCGTCCTCAGTTTCTTCTTCTCCCTTGTAGTGCATGTTACTGCATGTCACGCCGCCTGTCTTCGAGAACATCTTCTTGACGGCCGTCGCCGGACTGATCAAATCTGCGTCAGAGACTTCAAGGGATTTCCTTTCTCCGTCAAATGCAGGGTCGTCAGGGACGACGGAATTTCCTGCTTCTTCTGACTTCTCGAAGCAAGGAGCTGTAAATTCCGGCTTCTCGTCTCCTTTGGCAGCGCAGATCAGGTCAAGAAACGACTTTGTCTGGTTTTTCCTGGTATCATATGCCATGACTTGCAGCGACTGTTCCGCACGCGTCATGGCCACGTACAGCAGACGCTTCTTTTCTTCTTCCTCCTCGTCGCTCAGGCCGGCCGCCTTGAGCAGGGTGTTGTCCGTTGTGTAGTCCCTGATGCCGTCTTCAAGTTCTTCTATCTTCAGTGACTTGAAGAACAGGCCGTCTCTTCTGATGACTGCCGCGCCTTCGTTGCTTTTCGATCTGGACTGGGCCTCGCTTAGGAATACGACCGGGAATTCCAGGCCCTTGCTGCCGTGAATCGTGGTGAAGGTCACGACATTTTCGTCGACGTTTTCGTTCACTTCATCAAGGGTGCTGTCGCCGTCAAGCGCTTCGTTGATCTCGCTCAGACTGGTCAGGCCGCTGTCCTCGAGTTCTCTGACGCAGCCGGCAAGTCCGTTGAGGTTTGCGCGGCGTCCGCTTCCCTGCGGCATGGCGGAGAAGACTGAGACGATGTCCGTTTCGCTCAGGATGAAGTTGACGAGGTCGCTCGGACTGGTCGTGTATGCAAGCGAGCTCAGCATCTCGAATTCTTCTGCGAACTTGTCAAGCTTTTTATTCAGTGTTTCGATGAAGCCACTTTCAAGTCCGAGTTCTTCGGCCGCATTCTCAAGCATGCTTCTTCCTTCTTCTGTTTCATGTTCATTTCTGAACCTGTAGATTAGACCGTAAAACGAGCCGTGCTGCAGCGTGCGCAGGAAGGCCAGTTCGCGTTCATTCACGCAGTAGAGCGGAGAGCGCAGCAGGGCTACGAGTGAGATGTCATCGCGGTTGTCTTCCAGTGCCTTGAGATATGACGTGGCAATCATGATTTCCGGCTTTTCGAGGAATGAATCGGAACG
>NZ_DAIUCE010000158.1:0-2748 GCF_036846325.1 Ligilactobacillus sp.
GTCGTCCTCATGCTTGTGTACGGGCTCATGACCGCAGCTTCTCACACCTTGTCCTGCTCATGCGCCTTGTCATAGATTCTTTGAATCTCTTCCGGCAGATTGTCCGGCAGCATTTTACGCAGTTCATCTTCATTTCCGTCCTGCATGGCCTTGTCATAGTACCAGCATTTGAATTCGAGCATGGCCATTGTCTTTTCAAGTGCTTCTATTTTATGCTGAATGACATCTCTTTGACGGGCGAAAAGCTCGCGACGTTTTCCGTAGGTGCTGCTGCCTTCTGAAACCCACTGGAAGAACTGGCGGATGTCCTTGATTTCAAGGCCCGATCTCTTGAGGCATTCGATGATTCTGACTTCTTCCAGTTCCGTGTCGCTGAATTTTCTGACATAACCCTTTCGTTCCAGATGAGGAAAGAGTCCTTCCTTGTCGTAATAGCGCAGAGTTGAAACGGGCAGACCGGTTGTTTCTGAAACTTGTCCAATCGTGTACATGAAAAAATCCTCCAAAAATCTGTTGACTTAAAGTTAACTTTAGGTTGTATGATAATCTCAAGTATAAAGCTACACACAATAAATTTCAAGAAGGAAAGGCAGATTTTAATGAAACCAGAAAAACTCAACTTAGTCAGCGAATGGGACAAGACGTTTGAAAAAAGCGACAAGGTTGACCATCAGAAGACAACATTTGTCAACCGGTACGGCATCACGCTGGCGGCTGACATGTACATTCCGAAGAATCACGGGGCAAAGATGCCCGCACTTGCCGTCTGCGGTCCTTTCGGGGCGGTCAAGGAACAGTGCTCGGGACTTTATGCACAGCAAATGGCGGAAAAAGGTTATCTGACGATTGCGTTTGATCCGTCATACACCGGTGAAAGCGGCGGTTTTCCGCGATATATTGCATCCCCTGACATCAATACCGAAGATTTCATGGCGGCTGTTGATTTTCTTTCGAACAGAGACGACGTTGATTATGAAAGAATCGGCATCATCGGAATCTGCGGATGGGGTGGCATCGCATTGAATACGGCGGCACTTGATACGCGAATTAAGGTAACGATTGTTTCAACGATGTATGACATGGCAAGAATCAATGCTAACGGATACTTTGACGATGAGGACAGCGAAGAGGCACGCTATGAAAAGAAAAAGGCCATCAATGAGACCCGCACCAGGGAATATACGGCAGACGAATACTCAAGAGCAGGCGGCTGCATGCCGCTGCCCGTTCCGGATGATGCTCCGTTCTTCGTCAAGGATTACAGCGAATATTACAAGGGCCGTGCCTATCATGAACGCAGTCTCAACTCGAATGACGGCTGGGCCGTTGTCGGCTGCGAATCGTTCATGAATCAGCCGATTTTAAAATACAGTAACGAGATCCGCAGTGCGGTGATGATTATTCACGGTGAAAAGGCCCACAGCTTCTATATGGGAAAAGAAGCCTATGAAGCGATGATCAAGGACAGCAAATACACGGCAAACAAGAAGTTTTTGCCGATTCCTGATGCGGTTCACACCGATTTGTATGATAATATGGATGTAATCCCGTTTGATGAGATTGAAGCATTTTTAGAAGAAAACATGTAACAGGAGGGAACTTATCATGTCAAAAATAGTTCAAACAGCAGGCAGAAACGCACTTGGCAAATTCGCCCCTGAATTTGCCCACTATAATGACGATGTTCTTTTCGGCGAAAACTGGAACAATCAGGACATCGACGTCAAGACGAGAAGCATTATCACGGTTGTTGCCCTGATGGCATCCGGCATCACGGATTCTTCGCTGAAGTTCCATCTTGAAAATGCCAAGGCACATGGCGTGACGCAAAAGGAAATTGCCGCAATTATCACGCACGTTGCATTTTATGCTGGCTGGCCAAAGGGCTGGGCAGTGTTCAACCTGGCCAAGGAGGTCTGGAATGACGGCGAAGGCGATCTTCCTTATGAAGATCCGGCAATGCGCGCTCATGCCAAGGAGATGGTCTTCCCGATCGGTGAACCAAACGATGCCTTTGCGAAGTATTTTGTCGGCAAGAGCTACCTTGCTCCGGTTTCGACAAGCCAGGTCGGCGTCTACAACGTCACCTTCGAGCCGGGATGCCGCAACAACTGGCATATTCATCATGCAGCAAAAGGCGGCGGACAGATCATTATCTGCGTTGCCGGCCGTGGTTACTATCAGGAAGAGGGCAAGCCTGCAATCGAAATGAAGCCGGGCGACTGCATCAATATTCCGGCTGAGGTCAAGCATTGGCATGGCGCAGCTTCAGACAGCTGGTTCAGCCATCTGGCAATCGAAGTTCCGGGTGAGCAGACTTCAAACGAATGGTGCGAAACGGTAACGGACGCCCAGTATGACGCGGTCCAGAATCAGTAGTGCAGAAAAGAGTCGCGAAGAATCGCGGCTCTTTTTCTGTCTGTTAAAATGTCAGGCAGGTCAGACTGTTTTCGTCGAAATCCAGAATTCCAGTCTGCTTTACTGTCACGACCCTGAATTTGACTGCTCCTGACAGATGCCCTGTCAAATCAAAAACGATGCTGGGAAAAAACTATGTCTCGAGCAAAAGGTCCCGGATGATTTGCAGTTAACTGCAAACTTCATCCGGGACTTTGTTTGTGTATGCGACGTTAAATGTGTGCTTTGACCGCAACCAGGTGCTGCCGTTTACGGGCAAATCTCAGAAATCGCCGTTTTGCCCGTAATCGGGAGCCGGAATTTACGGGCTCATGAGCGCTCGGCTCCACA
>NZ_DAIUCE010000159.1:0-2736 GCF_036846325.1 Ligilactobacillus sp.
AAACAAAGAGAGTATTAGCTCCATAACGATTAACGAGTGTCTTTGATAACTGATGATTAATATCAGTCATCCAGCGGTTCTCTCGTTGACCGATTTTCTTTAAACGACGTTTAGCAGATTTGGTTCCCCTGCTTTGCAGTTGCTGACGCAATCGCTTAAACTTGCTCCGTTTGCGTAGCACTTCCTGACCTTGAAAAAACAGTGTTTTTCCGTGTTCATCATAAGCAGTCGCCAAGAATCGCAATCCGCGATCAATACCAACCACATGTTGTGATTGTTCTTTAAGATAATCCGGCAGTTCTTTAGTTGCGCTAATGTGCATATACCATTTGTTGCCAACATGGAGAATCTTAGCCATGCCGAATTCCCAAGTACCGTTTAAATATTGATCGAATCCTTGACAGGTAAACGGCACTTTTATACGCCCGTTAACTGTATTGATAGACATAATGTGATTGTCCTTAAGCGACCAATCACGATTGCGTTGCAAGTCCAGTTGAGGACGTTTGAAATTGATAGGATGCCATAACCAATCCAGGGTACGGGTCTCGTTTTTCCAAATATCGTTGCCGTATCGATCTTGTTTGCCCGTATTGTAGCGATAAGGCTTTTGAGCCAACTGCGTTTTAACCGTTCTGTAACGGGCAACGACGTTACGGATTGCGGACTGAGCCATTTGTGCTTTTAATCCATAATCATTCCGCAATTGGCGATACAATGCCTTGTTCAGCTTTGCTTGAGCCATTTCAAAGCTATGGTCAAACATATACTGAGAAACCGCATTACAAGCTCGTCGGTATTGTTCTAAGGATTTGGTCAAAACCGATTCATCCAATGATGACTGTAGCTTTAATTTACATTTAATGGTAATGGTTTGTTGCAACAGGTTCACCTCGCTTTCTTCATACGTCAATTATATCATATCGATGTGTGAAAATCCAAGAAAGGGAAAAGGCAAAAAAGAAGCGCCTCAGGTGCTTGAGCGAGGGCTTTCCTCCCATCACTAAAGTGACGGGTTTCCAGCCTATATATTTATCAATGAAGCCTTAGGTGCCTTTAAACTGAAGTCATAATCAATCAAAGGGGGATTTTCAATGGAAAACAAAACTAGCAAGCTTTTAAAGTTCTTTTTGCTTCTTTTAGAGGGGAGTCTCGTGTTTGAAATCAATCTGCGCTTCCTGCTGTGGGCGACAAGCATCGATTTTTTCGATACGGCAATGTCGTTTATCTGCGCGCACCGGATCTTCTGCCTGTCTACCGCATACTTTTCGATTTTGACCATAGTCCTCGTTGTTTGGAGAGACAGCGTGTACTACATCAAAAAAGTGTCCAAGGAAATGTTTAAATAATGACTGACAAATTATTGGAAGGGGCAGGGAATATGAACGTCTTTGGAATAGGTTTGTTGAAAACAAGCCTTTGTCAAAGGTGATTTCATGTACTTGACGGAAAAATAACTTGATGCCATCATGAAGCTTTGCTGCATGAACGTTTTAATTCGGATCAAAAATAAGCGGCAGAAAAGGGAATAATTAAAAAGCAGCCAGGTTCAATGACCCGACTGCTTTTTTCTTCATTAATTAATCAAAATCAACGTCTTCGCTCTGTGTTCGATCCTTCAAGCGCAGCGAAACGATAAAGCCGATCAGCGCCAAAGCCAAAGTGAAGCAAAAACCGTAGCGAACGCCGTGTTCAAACCGAAGCGCTTCGCTTGAAGCCGGCAAAGCAGCCTGACCCATCGCAAGAAAGCTCGTCGCAAGAGCCGTTGCAATTGCGCCGACGATCTGCTGCAGCGTGTTCATGATCGTTGAACCGTCGGCAGATTCCGGACCGGCCAGCGCATTCAAAGCATGCGTCTGGGACGGCGACATCGCAAGCGGACAGCCGATCATCAAAACGATGTGAGCAGCGATGACATAGGCAAGAGACGACTTTGCGTCTGCAAAACAGAACATCAAAACGCCGATCAGGGCAATGACGAAGCCCAAGCGAGCAAGCAGCTTGGCCCCCATGCGGTCATACATTCTCCCGGCAAATGCAGAGACCAAGGCATTGACGATGCCGCCCGGCAGCATGATGAGCCCGGTCATGGCAACGGGAAGCATCATGGCGTTTTGAATGAACTGGGGCATGAGATACATCGCGGACAAGATGATGCCGAAATCAATCATGACGAGGATGGCGCCGGTTCGGAAGGCAGGCTTGGCGAAGACTCTGAGGTTCAGGACTGGTTCATCAAGCTTCAGCTGACGTCCTGCATAAAGGACGAGCACGATGATGCCGACGGCAAGAAGACCGAGCACCTTTGGTGAAGTCCAACCAGCTTCTGATGCGAGACTTGTTCCTGCAACAATGGAACTGAAGCCGATGACGGATCCCAGCACTGACGGCAGGTCAATCTTCGGACGGGTGATGCGGCTGACGTTCTTCAGACCGATGAAGGCAAAAAGAAGTCCGACAATTAAAATGATTGCAAACATGAAGAAGACGGCACGCCATGAGAGGGCTCCGAGGACGATGCCCGTGACGGTCGGTCCGATTGCCGGTGCAAACATGATGACAAGTGCGTTGATGCCCATCGCAAGTCCGAGCTTCTTTGGCGGGAAGATCAGCATCGCAACCGTGAACATCAGCGGAAGAATCAGCCCGGTGCCGATGCCCTGGATCATCCGTCCGAACAAAAGCATGCCGAAGCTGTTTGCAAAGCCTGAAATCACCGCTCCGACTGCAAAGTCA
>NZ_DAIUCE010000160.1:0-2703 GCF_036846325.1 Ligilactobacillus sp.
TCCTTCATTCAATCACTCTCTTTCTCTTTTCAAAACCAATATAAAGGGCTTTCTTTCCTTTGTCAAATGCAGTGCGCTGATTCAGGGCCGAACGAAACCACCCGAATGATGCGCCCCATACGCCCCTGAATCCTGCTTTTATGTTGTTATTCGGACAGTCTCTCGCCGTTTACTTCCTGGTCATCCTTTCTGATGATGAAGAAGCCGTAGATGCCTGCGCAAAGTACGATTCCGGCAATTACCAGGAATGTCGGCTGATAGCCGATGTGGTCACGCAGAAGACCGAGAGGAGTCGAGAGAAGGATCTGGCCGAACGAGCCGGCAATACCTGTCACGATGTTGATCGTGGCTGATACACGTGGATCGTAGTGCAGTGTGTAGTAACGGAACATTACGACACAGAAGATGGCAGTTTCAGGTGCATGGAGCAGCTTGATGAGCGAAACGCCGAGAGGGTTCGTAATCAGGCCGCAGCCGCCGATTCTGATGAACATGAACGTCACGCCGACAAGAATCGTGCGGCGGACGCCGATCTTCTTCATCAAAAGCGGAACCATGCCCATCATGAGTGCTTCAAGGAACACTTCGACGGAGTTAAGGATACCGTACATATGGTCACCCATTGCCTGTGTCTTGAAGAACTGAGTAAAGAACTGAGGGAACATCTGCTGGTCGAAAATCGTGTAGAACGTACCGCTGAAGACAAGGAAGATGGCGATTTCCCAAAGGCTTCTAACCTTGAAGATGTTGAGGAAGTCCTTTGACTTAGGCTTTGAGTTCTCACGTTCCTTGACCATCTCGTTTTCAAACTTCGAAACGGTTTCTTCATTTCGAACAGGGTTCCAGAACAAAAGGAAGAGCAAAAGGACAACTGCGATGGCAGAGCCGATCCAGAACAGAAGCGCCGGGTTGATCGTGAAGATGAAGCCTGCAAGCAGAGCTGAAACGGCATATCCGAATGAGCCCCATGCACGGGCGGAACCGTACTGATAGTTGAAGCGGCGGCTTGCACGTTCCGTCAGAGCCTCGAACATCGGGGATGCGGAAAGATAGGCAAGCGTCAGGTAGCATGAACCGATCAGAGCACCGAGTTCAAGGTTTGCATGAAGCATCGGCACGAACAGGAACGTGAAGAAAGGCCCGAGGAATACCTGCAGGCATGTGCAGAAGATCAAAAGATTGCGCTTGATGCCGAGCCTGTCCTGGATGTTGCTGTAAACCAGATTGGCAATCAGTGAGAATGCCGAGTTGAAGGAGTAGATTTCCCCGACCTGGGCTCCGGTGAAGCCCTGCTTGGTTGTCAGCCAGATCTGGAAGAATGACCACCAGATGCCCCAGCCGGCAAAGAACAGGAGAATATTTGTCGCATTGCTTGTAAAGAACGGATTCTTCAGTTGCGAAGTCCGTCCGCTTTTATTCATATCGTTCATAAATAAAGATCCTTTCCAATTGTCATTTTCAAAAAATCAGTGCTCATCAGTAGCGGTTTGCATCAGAAGACAGTTCAAATGCACGGACATGTCCCGGTTTCCCGCTGACTGAAAGAACCGGATCGTTCTGCCAGTAGATGCGTTCTGTGAAGGTGACCTCACCATCGTTGACGAAGATTTCAGCAGAGCTTGAATCAATGAAGACATGAAGGCTGAGCTTCTCGTCTGCTGCGTCAAGTTCTGCATAGCGTCTGTTTTCCGGATCGCTGCTGCGCGTCAGAATCAGGTGATGTCCGTTTCCGTCTGCGGAAATGCTGAAGCCTGCGCCCCTGTCGTCTGAGAATTCAACGACCTTTCCTTCCGGAAGGCCTTCAAAGTCAAGTTCGACTTCCACGTGACGGCTGAGTGCAAGTTCTTCTGAATCAGACAGGTCTTTGTTGACAAGTTCAGCTTCACGCAGGGACCTGACCTCTGCAACAGGAGTCTGGTAAAGACGGTTATTTCTTATCGTCAGCTCACGAGGCAGCGTAATTGCCCCGCACCAGCCGTCGGTGTTTTCAGTCATCGGTGAATCCCATGCGTTCATCCATGCCACCATCACCCGGAGGCCGTCAGGCGTGACCATCGTCTGCGTTGCATAGAGGTCGTGACCGTTGTCAAGTTCCACGAATTCACCATGTTCGAAGCGCTTTTCATCTTCCAGGTAAGTGCCGGTGAAATAACCCGTGTTGTGCTGATTGATGAATTTTTCATCAGTTGCCTTGATTCCCTGCGGTGAAAGCAAGAGGACATCCTGTCCGTTCAAACGGAAGAAGTCAGGGCATTCCCACATGAAGCCTTCCTGTTCGACGCTTCCTGCACCGGCAATCGCACCGACATAATCCCACTTCTTCAAATCTTTTGAACTGTAGAGAAGAACGCGTCCCAGGCCGTCCCTGTCGCGGCTTCCGACGACCATTTTGAATTCGTCATCTTCCTGCCATACCTTGGGATCGCGGAAGTCGGCCGGATTGTTGTCCGAAGGTGCATCGGCAAGAATCGGATTGCCGTCGTACTTTTCAAAGCGGATGCCGTCTTCGCTGTATGCAAGGTTCTGATCCTGGCGGTTGATGTCCTTTTCACTGTCAATCACATGATTGCCGGTGTAGATCAGCCAGAGCCTGTCATCAAAGGCAACGGCGCTGCCGGAGAAGCAGCCGTCCTGCGGCCTTGTCGGAACAAGTGCGACGGGAAGTGTCTCCCAGTGAATCAGGTCCCTGCTTCTTGCGTGGCC
>NZ_DAIUCE010000161.1:0-2692 GCF_036846325.1 Ligilactobacillus sp.
AAATTTTATATTTGAACTGTATACTTGACAGGACATAGTACACCCCAGACTCTCTTCGTTCATTCACGCTTAAGCATCGAATACAAGACGCCTTCTCTTACGCCTGATTCGGAAAAGATTATTTCCGGCGTCTGCAGGTACTCGATTAAAAATACAATTGGCGAAAGCCCTGCAATAATGATATCGGCGCGCTCAGCTTCCGGACCCAGGATATCCGCACGCTCCCTGCGATCCATCCCGAGCCACTCCGTATAGGTTTCGATGAAGGAATATGCTGACATCGAAACGCCGTGGATATTTTCAAGATCCTTTCTTCCCAAACGCATCAGTTCCTTTCTGGCAACGGTTCTGCTGGCCCCGCCAAGCAGGACCAGCGGAAGCTTTGTTCCCTGCAGCAGCCACGGAAGCTGTCTGAACTTGTACAAAATGAATCGATAGAATTTGAAAAGATCCTGCGCCGAAATCTTATCATGAGCATTGAATTTTTCAGAAAGACTGACGGCACCATAAGGTATCGATACATAGCTGACGGCCTCCTTGTCAGCAACAACTGCCAGCTCAAAGCTTCCGCCGCCCATGTCGCAGATGACACAATTCTTGACGTTCAGCGAATTAATCACTCCGACATAGTCATAATAGGCTTCGGCGCTGCCGGAAAGCACTTCGACGTCAACCCCCGTCAATTCCTTGACGCGTTCCAGAAATTCAAGGCTGTTTTCAGCCGAACGCACTGCGGCCGTGGCAATCCCGCGAACCGTCAGATTGGGCATGTTCTGGTATTCCCTTTGAAAATCCCGCAAGGCATTCAATGTTCGCTCGACTGCCTTGTCTTCAAGCTTCTTCGTGCCGCTTGAACCCATGCCTTCTGCCATCCGCGTCATCTGTTTCATCCGCTTGACTTCCGTAAAATTGCCCTTGTCATCCACCTGGTTGATCGACATCCGCGTCGAATTCGAACCGAGATCAAGCATGACCAAATTCTTCATCCGTTGTTCCCGCCTTTACTTCAAAATGTCAAAATAATTGACGCCGATTGCGGCACGAACTTCTTCAAGCGTCTGGTTGGCAATTTCATTTGCCCTGTCGCTGCCGTCCTTCAGCATTTGATAAACGGCAGGAATATCCTTTTCAAACTCTGCTCTGCGCTCGCGAATCGGTCCGAGTTCCGCTTCCAGAACATCATTCAGGTAACGTTTGATTTTGACGTCGCCTAAACCGCCGGCCTGATAGCGTTCCTTCAAATCGGCAACGTGTTCCTTGTCGGAATCGAAAATGTCAAGATACGTAAAGACCATATTGCCTTCAACCCGGCCGGGATCTTCAACATGAATGTGGTTCGGATCAGTGTACATCGACATGACCTTCTTCTTCAGCGTATCCGCATCATCAGACAGGTAAATGCAGTTTCCAAGCGATTTGCTCATCTTGGCATTGCCGTCAAGTCCAGGCAGACGTCCGCTGCCCTTCTTCGGAAAAACGCCCTCAGGTTCAACCAGGACTTCGCCATAGATCGAATTGAAGCTGCGTACGATTTCCCTTGCCTGTTCAAGCATCGGCTCCTGATCATCGCCAACAGGAACGTATTTGGCCTTAAATGCAGTAATGTCAGCTGTCTGGCTGACAGGATAAGTAAAGAAGCCGGCAGGAATCGAACGTTCGAAATTCTTTTGCTGAATCTCTGCCTTAACCGTCGGATTGCGTTCAAGACGGGACACAGTCACCAGATTGAGATAATACAAATTAAGTTCTGCAAGCGCCGGTATCTGCGACTGGACGAAAATCGTCGACTTCTTCGGATCAAGTCCGACGGCAAGATAATCAAGCGCAACCTGAATCAGCGAATTCTTGATTTTTTCCGGGTCGCGTGCATTGTCGGTCAGAGCCTGCTGATCGGCAATCATGATGTACGGAGTGTATTTCCCCGTATTCTGCATCTCAACGCGGTTCTTAAGCGAGCCGACGTAATGACCGATGTGAAGTTTCCCCGTTGGACGGTCGCCCGTCAAGATAATATTGTTTTCCATTACGAAACATCCTTTCCATCGTCGACATATGCAAAAAACCCGCCCTGCTCCAAAAGGAATAGGACGAGTTACCGTGGTGCCACCTATTTTGCAATAATGCCGCTCTTTTTCTTATTCAACTATCGTCTCTCAAAGCCCCACTTCGGGTCATCGCTGCGCATCTCAGCCAAAAGCGCATCTCTGTCGTTGACTCCCCTACTATTGCTTCTCATTGAAACATCAACTAAATTTTAATCAAAAAAATCAAAATTGTAAAGACATTATTCAATGTCTCCGCCTGACTTGAACCGCCAGACAAATGTCGTTCCGATAACGGCGCAGACTGCTGCCAAAATCATTCCAAATGCTTCGCCAAGCGGAAAGTCGCCGTGCTTGTTTTCGGATTTTTTCTTGACGGTCACTGCCTGCTTAGGCGCAATCTCATGCTGCTTGTCAGATTCGCCTGAATTTTTGCCTGCGGATTTTCTGGAAAATACAGGGTTCTTATTTTCGCCAGGTTTTGGCCAAGTTACAATGCTGTTGCCAATCCTTGTCGTCAGGGTCCTGCTTTCATGCTGATACGTCAACTGCTTTGGAGCATTTGCGGGATGATTGATCAAATATCGTTTCAAATTAAGCTGTGCCTGCTGATACATGCTGCGGTACTTTGCAGCGAGATCCTGCAGAAT
>NZ_DAIUCE010000162.1:0-2676 GCF_036846325.1 Ligilactobacillus sp.
TTTCACATACAGTTCTGATTATTGCAGTTCAACTTGCAGCATCATTTGCAGTCTGGCTTCTTTTCATGCTGTATTATCGCAGGGAAGCAAGACTTATGAATAAGAGAATTCAGGAGTTGAAAAAGGCTTCTAAGAAAAATCCATAGGCTGGGTTCAAGTCTTCGGTGATTAGTCTGGAATCGTCGGATATTTTTTGGAGCCTTGTCAATGCCAGTGTCATGTTTTCCGGATATCTGCTTAAGAAGATTCTTTCAATGAGAAATAAAACATGATATCTTGGAGATGTTGGAAGCATTTGGTGAGAAGGGCAGATTTTGCACTCGATGCAGCAGGGACGGTTTTTCGGATTATTTCCCGGATTACAGGGTAAGAAGGGGGAATAAGCAATACCTGATGCCAGGCTGATGAGTTGTCCGAAGAATGCCTGCTTCCCGGATGAAACGAGGGGGATGCATAATGAAAAAACCAGTAATAGGAATTACATGCAACTATGATTATAAAGATGAGGTCGGAATGGTGTCTGATATGGGAACACCCGGCCAGGACTGGAATTTTGTTGCCGGAGACTATGTTTACATATTGGAAAAAGCCGGGGCGATACCGGTTGTAATTCCGCAGTATGAAAACCCTGAAGACGTCAAGGCGATTCTGGAGTGCCTGGATGGGGTCGTCATCACCGGCGGCCATGACGTCGATCCAGTCTGTTATGGCGAATTTCCCAAGGAATACTGTGGCAGGGTCATGCCGAAAAGAGACAGACAGGATATTGAGATTGCAAAGCATTTTCTGTTTGAAAAAAAGCGGCCGGTTTTGGGAATATGCCGGGGGATTCAGATCGTAAACGTTGCCTGCGGCGGAACTCTGTACCAGGATCTTGTCAGGGAAGGAGGCTTTGAAAGTCATTCCGGAAGCAGGTATCCGCGCAATGAGGGCTGGCATCGAGTCGATTTTGAACCGCAGGGCCGCTTTGCGGATATCTTCGGGAAGAACAGCGTCATGGTCAATTCGTTTCACCATCAGGGTATGAAAAAGCCCGGGGAAGGATGCATGATTGAGGGACGTTCCTCGGACGGCGTTCCCGAGGCAATTGAAGTGAAGGATCATCCGTTTGCCCTGGCCGTCCAGTGGCATCCTGAGATGATGTTTGATTCTGACGAGCAGCTGAAACTTGTCCGGGCATTCGTCGATGCTGCGGCATTATTTCCCGGGAAATAGTGGAAATGATGCTGGAAAATACAGTGATGCAACTGATGGTTGACAAATTTCCAGGGAAAGTTGGTAGTCTCAAACAGGGGATTTTGCTAAATTTGAGTCATGCTTGATTAAAAAGGAGTGTTGGAAATGAGTTTAGCTGAAAAGATAGCGATGCTTCGCAGAAGACATGGATGGTCCCAGGAAGATCTTGCTGAAAGACTGGGTGTCAGCAGACAGTCTGTTTCAAAGTATGAAGGTGCGCAGTCCGTACCTGATTTGAACAGAATAGTGAGAATGTCCGAGATCTTCGGAGTAAGCACTGATTATTTGCTGAAGGATGATGGTGATGGGAACGGTGATTTTTCCTCTGATACGGAAAAGGTTGTCGGAGAGATCGTGATTACACGGGAGATGGCTGACGAGTTTCTTCTTATAAGGGAACGGACCGTGAAGTTGAGGGCACTTGCCATGATGCTGTTTGTCTGGTCTCCTGCCTTCTTCATCTTCTTCCATTCATTCGGATGCAGAAATCCGTATCATGTCTTTAATGAGGACTATGCCTCAATGACAGGTCTTGTTGTCCTGCTGCTCATGGTTGCTGTCGGGATTTTACTTAATTCGTACTGCAGTTTCAAGGAGAAGGAATATGATTTTCTGAAAAGGGAACCGTGTCATTCTTCCTTTGCCGTTTCTGAAATGATACGGCAGAAAAGAGAGGAGGCTGGGAATACGGCAGTCAGAATGAACGTTGCATCGATTGTCATGTTCTTCGCAGCACCGGTTCCGCTGCTTGTTTCGTCTCTCCGGGACACTGACTTTATGGAAAATCTCGCCGTAAGCCTGCTGCTTATGGTGGTTGGAGCGGGAGTCTTTCTGAGAAGTTTTTCTTCGGGAACCGTTGAAACGCTCGACATGCTCGCCGGACTTAAACATGCTGAAAAAGAGGATGATGACGGCGATGTCGGTTTTCGTCATGTCTACTGGGGGATTGTCTTCAGCGTCTGCTTAGTGTACAGCTGGATTTCCGGAAACTGGGAGGAAGGCGGACTCATCTTCATTATTGCCTGGGGGGTTCGTCCTGCCTTCAGTGCATTATGCAGCTATTTTGCCAATAGATGAAGCGAAGCGCCTCGTTCCGTGATTTTTGGTTCAGGCGCTTTTTTCGTATCTGAGTGGAAAAATGAATTTAATTTCAAAAAAGTGTTGACGCACCCGTTTTTGCATGTTATGATTATCAAGTTGTCACGTTGATGACAGCAAACAGCATTTAAAAAATTGTTGTTGACATCTGTTTGAAAAGATGCGATAATAATTTGGTCGGCAAAACATTTTGCTGGAGCTTTTCAAAAAAACATTTGAAAAAAGTTCTTGACAAAGTGGTTTGTTGATGATAAACTTAAGAAGTCGCAACAAGCGACTTATGAAACAGATCTTTGAAAACTGAACAAAGTTTCGATAAGCAAATGTGCAGGGTTTCCTGTT
>NZ_DAIUCE010000163.1:0-2626 GCF_036846325.1 Ligilactobacillus sp.
CGATCCGTGAGCTGGCAACAATCAGAAGAGAGAAGATCCTGTCTGAACATGACAGCCGTATCGGATACGAATCGGACACGCGCTGCATGGAAATCAGAATCAAGGCTGAGTCGGACGTTGACTTCGCCGTGAAATACGGAGACGGAAAGCTCAGGATAAGAAGCGAGGCCGGCAAGCTGCTGCTTGAAAAGACCGGTTTTTCCACGCGCACCATCACCTGCGGACTTGACGAGTTTGACATTCAGATTCTGTGTGACCAGAGTTCGGTTGAAATCTTCATCGAAAACGGTCCGGTCATCACCGAGCGCCTGTACGGTGAAGGGGCCACGAAGTTTGCGCTTGACAGCTCAAAACCGGCCGACGTGGACATCTACAGGCTGGAACTGTAGAGCCTTGTCAGGGATTGTGAAACTGTCGCATCATCTGCAAAAATGACTTAAATGAAGAGGGCGGAAACGCCTTCTTTTTTTGTGCCGAAATGCAGAGGAAGCGTGCTCTGCATTTTCCAGTACGGAAAATATGTACCAAAAAATTTCAGAAGTAGGACAAATTGCGTCTTGTTTCTACAAGTGAAAGCGTATACAATGAATATGTAAATTGTCTTATGTACTTTACGGAGAGGAAGATTGAAATGAAGAAGTATCTTGCAATTGACATCGGTGGAACGAACATCAAGTATGCGGAAATTGAAGAAACTGGAAATATTGTCAGAAAGGATAAAATCAAGACTCCAAAAGACAGGGAGTCCTTTCTTTCAGCAGTTGACCGGATTGTGACAAGGCACCGCAAAAACGTCAGCGGGATTGCCGTCTGCGCTCCCGGAAAGATTGACGGCACGACAATACGTTTCGGCGGGGCGCTGCCGTTTCTTGACGGAGTTGACCTTGCTTCGGAATATGCCGGACCGGATTTCCCCGTTGCAGTCATCAATGACGGCAAGGCCGGTGTTCTTGCGGAGCACTGGCTCGGAAATCTCAAGGGCAGTCGTGACTGTGCGGCCGTCATCCTGGGGACGGGCGTCGGTGGCGGCATCATCGTCAACGGCAACCTTGTTGCGGGATCTCATTTCCAGGCCGGGGAGCTTTCGTTCATGGACCTTGATGAAAATGCAGGGGGAATGGACGGGACGGCCGGCCAGTCTTTGTCAGCAGTCGGCATGATCGTCAGCATCAACAGAGCGGTTGGCAATGCTGATGAAAAGGACGGACTGGCCGCCTTTGAGGCTGTCACGGACGGAAATGAGAAGGCGTGCGCGATTCTTGAAAAGTACTGTCACGGGGTTGCAGTACTGATTCTTAACGTGCAGTCGGTCGTTGACCTGGAAAAGTATGTGATCGGTGGCGGCATCTCGGCCCAGCCGGCACTCATCGAGGGCATAAACAGGGCCTATGACGGCATCATTGCAGAAAACGAGGCAGTTGCATCAACCCTGACCAGGCCGGAAATAGTCACGGCCGCCTTCAGGAACGACGCCAATCTGTACGGTGCACTGTACAATCTGCTTGAGGGGGTGAAGTGATGGCGGACCTTGAAGATGAAATCATGAAGATAAGACGCGACTGGAAGAGAAGCGACGATGCGCGTGACGCCGGGCTGCCGCTTGAGATTCCGGGAGTGCGGAGGATTAATGACATAAGTTACGGACCGGACCCCAAATGGAATCTGCTTGACCTCTATCTGCCGGAGAACGTGGAAGGCAGGATTCCCGTCATCATCAACGTCCACGGCGGAGGCTACTGCTATGGAACAAAGGAGACATACCAGTTCTATGGCCTGAACCTGGCGGCGCACGGCTTTGCCTTCGTCAATCCGAACTACCGCCTGGCTCCTGACGTTGTCTTTCCGGGAGAACTTGACGACGTTGACCGCTATGTCCACTGGGTCAGCGACCATGCCGACGAGTACGGGCTTGACCGGAACAATGTCTTCATCACCGGTGATTCTGCCGGCGGTCAGATGGCAGAGCAGTACATCACGATTCTGACCAACCCTGCCTACCGGAGTCTTTTCCCCTACAGGCCCGTTCAATTGAAATTCAGAGCCTGTGCCCTGAACAGCGGGGCGTTCTTCCTCTTCGATTCCGGCATGATCGGTGGTGTTCTTGAAGCCTACTTTCCAAAGGATGTTGTTGAGGAAAACAGGCAGCTTCTTTCGGTTGAGAACTACATTACGGAGGATTTTCTGCCATGTTATCTGTCGACTGCCAACGAGGACTTCATTCATGACCAGACGATAAAGCTCGACGGTTTTCTGACTGCCAGAGGTGTGGAGCATGTCTGCAGATCATTCGGCGACCGTGACAACCCGCAGCCTCATGTCTTCCTGATGAATCAAAAAGATGAAACTGCAAGAAAGTGCAATGATGAGGAGATTGAATTCTTCAGAAGGCACATGGCCTGAATAAGCTGGCGCACCCGGACTTTCGTGTGCGCTTTTTGCATGTCCCGGGGTGGTGCTGGTGAGGCGCTGGAATTTCCACGAGGTTTGGTGGGTTGAGAGCAGAATCTCCACCAAGTTTGGTGGGTGAGGCGCTGGATTTTCCACGAGGTTTGGTGGGTGAGACGTGGAATTTCCACCAAGTTTGGTGGACGAAGCGCTGGAATTTCCACGATGTTTGGTGGGTGAG
>NZ_DAIUCE010000164.1:0-514 GCF_036846325.1 Ligilactobacillus sp.
TATACTACTCTAGCACATCTGCCATAACTAGTAACCAGCATATCGTGTTTTTTCAAAAAGTTCATCAAAACTTTCAATTTCCACCATTCTAAAAAGCAGAGCCTGAAATTTGCATCTACCCGCAGGTAATGCCATCAAAGCTCTGCATCCTAGGCTCTGGCCTTGCTTTTTCTTTTGCCGTTGATTCTGTCGATTTCCTCCTGAATGATGTTGCCGAAGGTCTTCTTGTCGACTTCGACCTTCTGGGCGGCGACGGACTTGTCGGCGAAGGCATCAAACACGGTCTGCTTTTCCTCCAGCAGTTCCGTGACACGCTCGTCGACGGTGTCGGACGCGAGAAGCCTGTAGACAAGGACGTTTCTGGCCTGGCCCATGCGGTAGGCACGGGAGATGGCCTGGCTTTCGATGGAAGGCTTCAGCTGGGGTTCGCAGATGATCACGACGCTGGCGGACTGAATGTTGAGACCTGTGCCGCTGGCGACAATCTGGGCGACAAGAACCTGACCGGCGGGGG
>NZ_DAIUCE010000164.1:540-2519 GCF_036846325.1 Ligilactobacillus sp.
TGTCGAAGCCGTCGATGATTTCCTGACGCTTTGCCGGCGTAACGGAACCGTTGATCGGCTCGGTGCACTGGCTGCCGAGCATCGCTGAGATCTTTCTGATTGTGTCGAGGAAATAGGAGAAGACGATGACCTTTCTTCCATCAGCCTTAGCATCGGCAATGATTTCCATCATCCGTCCGGCCTTGCTGGAATATTTGAGGTCGTCAACGCTCCATGAGACACGCCTTGCGCCATTGTAGCTCTTCTTCAGAACCGCCTGCTCGTACGCTTCGCGCTCAACCTTGCCAAGGCGGCACCATTCCCTGCTTTCGACCAGCTCGGGAAGTTCGGTCAAGACGTCCTCGCGTTTCCTTCGATAATATACCGGTGCAATCTTTTCCCGAAACTGCGGCGCAAATGACAAGGCCTTGATCTTTGAAACCTTTCTTGCAATCTTAGGCTGAAGAATGGAGATGAGGCGGATCATCTCGTCAACGTTGTTCTCAATCGGGGTGCCCGTCATGAAGAGCATCCTGTCTGCGTGTTCAGAAAGCTTCTTCACGCTCATGGAACGCCTGGCGGACGGATTCTTTATGTAATGGGCCTCATCGACGACAAGCATGCCGAATCTGAAGTCATCCGGAAGACTGAAGGCCGACGTCGTTTCGTATGTAGTGACGGCAACGCCGCCTTTGTCCAGCCATTCCCTGATTGCCGCCTGCTTTGTCGTGCCGTGGACCTTGATGACGTTGAGGAGACTGAACCTCTCGATTTCCCTGCACCAGTTGATCATGACACTGGCCGGACAGACAACTATGAAGTGGGTGGACCCTGTATTTCTCAGAGAGACCATCGACGCAATCGCCTGAACGGTCTTGCCAAGGCCCATCTCGTCACCGAGAAGAACCCTGCCCTGATGAAGTATGTATTTGACGCCGAGCTCCTGATAGCGGCGCAGTTCACAGCGCAGTCCGTCCGGGAAGAAGTCCTCGTCCTGAATCTTTCCTGCGAGTTCCTTCGGCAGGCCGTACATCGAGTCTCCGTTGCCAAGCAGGCCGGGAAGCAGCTTCTCCACAGTGTTGTTGTACTTGACAGGCTGCTTCTGGAAATCATCCCATGCGTCGCTTTCTGAATAAAACTTCAGATTTCTGCGGCGGTCCGAGAGTTTTCCAAGTTGAAGCCCGTATTCGCCCTGAATGGTTTCGGTAAGTGACTGATATGCGTCCTCTGCCCTCTGCTTCCTCGTCCCGGATGAAAACAGCCAGCGGAAAAGCCCCGTTGCAGGCTTGATGTCGTCCATGTCATGCGAGATGGACTCCCTGTACTTATCGTCAAGGCCCTCACAGTCACTTGCGAGCTTACAGGCCTCATGATATCTGGAAAGAGCGGTCACGATGCGGGTCGCGCTTGCACTTCTGTCATCTGCGTTGAGCTTGAGCCTGACTGATTCCTTCGCCTGACCGTACACATCTTCAGCGCACTTCATGATCTTGTATGCGGTGTCCTCACTGATGCCGCGGACGGCTGACAGGTCAGAATCCCTGGACGTCAGGATGTCTGCATAGTTGTTGTAGCCATGGTCACGAAGAGCCTTGACTCTGATGCCCTTCTTGTCGCGATTGAGTTCCTCGACGGCAATGTCCTCCATCATCGCCATCGCCTCTGAATCCACATACCTGACCGCTGCCTTCCTGACCTCGCTTTCGTATTCCCCGAGTTCGGAAATCTCCCTCTTCCTCTGCTCCGCCTTCCGGTAATCATCAATCAGACGATTGATGTCGGAAAAAGAAAATGATCTTTTCATGCAAAAACCTCTCAATGCAGTTGTTGCTGTTTTGTTAAGTGTAGTACCGGTGAGGTAAAATTGCAATGGTGGAATTGGAGGGTTAAAGAACGGACAACCCGTCCTGCCTTCCAACTCTGGTGCAGCTTGCTGCGCGCTGCATTTCATCTCTGCATTTTCATTGTAACACTTTTCCTGTCCTTTCCGCTGGCAGGCA
>NZ_DAIUCE010000165.1:0-2501 GCF_036846325.1 Ligilactobacillus sp.
TAAAAATATTACTAAGTAACAGATGTCCGCATTAGCTCCAACTTGAATCTTCATTCTTAAAATTACACTTTCACTATCACAAGCTAAATCACACATAATGAAGCCAAAAAACAACGGAAGTTTTCCAAGTGAAAACCTCCGTTATTCAACTTTTCTTCCTATATATTACTTCAAATAAACACCCTTCCAGTTATATCCTCCGACGGGATTATAGACCAGACCCCTGACGCGTTTCTTGAGCATCGTGGCATTGGCAGGCTGAAGAGTCGGAAGGATGCCGCCGTCATCCAGCAGCAGCTTTTCGGCCCTGACCATGTCATCCCAACGTTTCTGACTGTTCCCGGCATCAGTTGTCGCGGAAGCTTCGAAGAGCCTGTTGTACTCGTCGTTGTCCCACTGACCGAAGTTGTAGTTGGAATCCTTTGCCTGCAGGTTGAGATATGTGCTTGCGTCGTTGAAGTCAGCGCCCCAGCTCGTGTAGACGGCATCGAAGTCGTGCTTCATCATGCGGGCGATGCGCTGTGTCTTCGGCATGCACTGAACATTGACGGTGAGATTCTTCAGTGTTGTCTGCCATGCACTCTGGATGTATTCGTTCAGAGCCTTTGTCGTGTCGTCATCGTCTCCGAGAAGGGTCAGCTCAACCTTCTGACCGGACTTCCCGAGTTCCTTCAACCCCTTGTCCCAGAGCTTCTGAGCCTTCTTTTTGTCATATGTCGTTGCATTCTTCGTATGGGAAGCTTTGGCGAAATCTTCGCCCTTGTAGGTCATGAAGTCCTGCGGCACGCCGGAAAGAGGCGTCTTCGATCCGTTTCCCAGAACCTTGTTCACCATGTCCCTGCGGTTGAGCGCATAGCCGAGAGCCAGACGCACGTTTCTGTTCTTCAGGTACTCGTTGTTCACGTTAAGTGAGAGATAGTCCATTCTTCCCTGTTCTCTCGTGACGAACTCGGGATTGTTCTTCAGATTCCGTGCCTGCTGGTTGCTCAGGGTGACCATGTCAAGCTTGTTCGTCTGATAGAGATTGTATCCAGTCGATGCTTCCTTGACCACCATCACGTGAACCTTGTCCAGCTTGACGTGTTTTTTGTCCCAGTAATACCTGTTCTTTCCAAGATTCCAGCGCTGCTGTGACCCGGTCCATGTCTTCATCACGAACGGTCCGTTTGAAACCGTGTATTTGGCAGCGGTGCCGTACTTCTTGCCGTACTTCTCGACTGCCTTCTGATTGACCGGTGCAAACGGATATCCGGCAAGCAGGGACTTGAAATAGGGAACCTTGGCGGAAAGATGCACCACAAGCGTGTAGTCGTCCGGTGCTTCAACGCCGAGTTCAGCCGGCTTCTTCCTTCCCTTCTGAATATCTCCGGCATTCTTGATGGATCCGAACAGATTGGCATTGGAGTCGTTCGTCTTCGGATCGACTGAGCGCCGGAAGGCATAGACGAAATCATTTGCCGTGACCTTGTCGCCGTTTGACCAGCGGGCGTCCTTTCTCAGCTTGAAGGTCCAGGTCAGACCGTCCTTTGAGACGCTGCTGCTCTTCGCCAGCGCCTTCTCCAGCCTGTTCGTGCCGTGACGGTAAAGTCCCTCATAGACATTGTTCAGCATCTGACCGGAAGTGGAATCGACGCATTGCTGCGGATCAAGCGTCTCCAGATCGGACTGGACACTCCAGTTGAGCGTTTTGCCCGAATCGGCCTCAGCCTTCGGACAGGATACCATGCCTGCCATGGCAAATGCAGTGGTTGTTAACAATACAGTTTTCATTGATTTTTTCATAACGATGTTCTCTCTTTCAATCTTTGTGTTGAAACAGAAAAAAGCCCCTGAATCCAACTGGACTCAAGGGCGTGTCATCGCGGTACCACCTTGATTCGCTGCCTGAAGATATGCCGGCATTTCAGACAGCCTTTCGGACGTAAGGTGTCCGGGGCCCTGTCAGGCTACTGCGTGAGGTTCGCCCGACAAACTCAAAGGTGATAATCATTCCAGCCAGAGCCTTGCCCGCTTTCACCTTTATGGGGCTCTCTGTTAAGGTTGGGCTGAATGACCGCGTCCTTTTCTGCGTTCTTGCTTTCAAGTTCATGTGAGCTAGTATAATCACATTTTAATTTCAAGTCAACACTTTTCTGCAAAAAAGTATCAAAAAATGCACAATGAAGCCGTCCTGACTGCATTTTAAAATTTGAGGTTGACAATTTGTTTTTAATGAACTAGGCTAGGAATCATTAACATTTGATTAACAGGAGGCATTTTCATGACAGACGAATTGAAACAGTACGCATATGAACATCGTCACGACTTTGACAGGCTGGTGGAATTCAAGTCAGTTTCGGCCAAGAAGAGTGAACTTCCGGAGACGGCAGCATGGATTGCCGACACATTCAAGGAACTCGGGGCACAGGAAGTTGAGCAGTGGACTGACTTCGGTGAGGACAATCCAGTTGTCTTCGCCTCCTTCAAGGGGAAGAACCAGGACAGGACGGTTCTCTTCTACA
>NZ_DAIUCE010000166.1:0-2446 GCF_036846325.1 Ligilactobacillus sp.
GAGCGTTTTCTTAAGTAATTACTTAATTTTTATGATTAAATATTGTAAAAAAATTATATACTGGTATAATGTAGCCTAGGTGGTCAATTTTAGCGATTGGATTAACCTAAATGTTTCGCAAAGGGGTTCACTATGAAAAACCAAAAGAAAGTAAGAAAGGCTGTTATTCCTGCAGCAGGACTGGGAACGCGTTTTCTCCCGGCCACAAAAGCTTTGGCTAAGGAAATGCTGCCTATCATCGATAAGCCGACGATCCAATATATTGTTGAAGAAGCTAAGAAATCAGGAATTGAAGATATTTTAGTCGTTACCGGCAAGGGCAAGCGTCCAATCGAAGATCACTTCGATTCCGTTCCCGAACTGGAACAAAACCTTAAGGAAAAGGGTAAGACAGAACTTTTGCGACTTGTTCAGCAAACAACAGACATCAACTTATACTTCATTCGTCAGTCTCATCCGCGCGGGCTGGGCGATGCGGTTTTGATGGCCAAGGATTTCGTTGGGGATGAACCATTCGTTGTCATGCTTGGTGATGACATCATGGAAGATAAGGTTCCCTTGACCAAGCAATTGATGGATCGCTATGAAGAAACGCATGCTTCAACTCTTGCAGTTATGAAGGTTCCGCATGAAGAAGTTTCCAAGTACGGCGTTATTGATCCAACGTCAGAAACGCGACCTGGTCTGTATGACGTCAAGCGCTTCGTTGAAAAGCCGCCTGTTGAAAAGGCACCGTCGGATCTTGCAATCATCGGTCGATATCTGTTGACGCCTGAAATCTTCGATATGCTTGAAACGCAAAAGCCGGGCGCAGGCAATGAGATTCAGCTGACGGATGCAATTGACCGCCTTAATAAGATTCAACGTGTTTTTGCACATGAATTCAAAGGCGAACGTTATGATGTCGGCTACAAGTTCGGCTACTTGAAGACATCAATCGAATTTGGACTGCGTCACCCGGAAGTTAAGGACGATCTTGCAAAGTATATCAAAGATCTTGCAAAGACGCTTAAATAATGAATTTTGGAGTCAGGACCGCTTGTCCTGGCTTTTTTTAAGTCCAGGCAAATTTTTTGCATAAACCTATGCAGATAAAGTGATTTTATAGTATCATGTTACTTAAAGGAATATATAAGCGACTTACGTCTTAAGGAGGTATTGGCGTGGCAGGGCATGCAAAAAATCATCATAAACGAAAAAATACGTTTAAAATCATCAGAGCCGCTGTAATTGTGCTTGTGATTGCGGTTGTTTGCATCGTAGGATTCAAGAGCGACTTTGTTCAGGGAAGACTGGCTTCTTCTTTTGGCAATAACGCTGAAATTCAAAGGCGTGAATACAATAAGCAGCGGGAAATCGCCAAAAAGAAGTATGGCGAATACAAGGAACCAAAAGATGATTCTGAAAAGGTTTCTTCAAGTTCGAAAAAGACTTCCTCAGTTGCTTCCTCAAGCAGCGCTGCATCATCAAGCTCGGCATCGTCTGTTTCAGGTTCTTCATCGTCGACTGGGAAAAACAAGGGTGAGTATACTACATATACGGTCAAATCAGGTGATTATTTATCGACGATCGCAAGCAAGTACGGAACTACGACGCAGGAGTTGATGGATTTGAACGATCTTACGAGCGGAACCATTAATCCCGGGCAGGAATTGAAGGTTCCGGCTGATTCAGGCAATGAGGGTTCAAGCAGTGCTGACAGTTCGAGCCAGGGCGATTGACGGCTAAGTTTTAAGATTGAAAGAAGGGAAGGCGAGTGCACTTGAAAGACGTTGATAAGGGTGTACGCACCTTCTTTTTATCTGCAGCGTCACGTTTTAATCGGGCAAACGTTTCAAACGAAGCAATCGTAATTTCGTATTATGCGCTGCTGGCAATTATTCCCCTGATGATTTTTATCGGAAATCTCCTGCCGCTTTTGCATCTTAAAGCAGGCACCGTTCTGGCATACATTGAAATGGCGATTCCTCGTTCGATATACCAAACGCTCAAACCTTTCATTATTCAATATCTGGAAAATGGATCGTCTGGCGGAGCAGCCTCGATTTCCGGTCTTATTTCTGTTTGGGCAGCGAGCCGTGGATTCAATGCAATGAAAAGATCGCTGAATTTGGCTTATGGAGTTGAAAACAGTCAGGGAATGCTTGCAAGAAGGCTGTTTGCGTTTGTATTTACTGCGTTTCTTGGCGTGGCATTTGTGCTGTTGTTCATTATTTACAGTTTTGGTCAGGCGGTTCTTGAATATCTTGCGCCGTTGTTCAATTTACCGGTGGACATGATTGATACCTTTAATCAGGTCAAGTGGCCGACTATAATGACCGGTATTTTCTTGATCATGGCATTGCTTTATACGTTTATTCCGAATGCTAAGCTTCATTTGCGCTTTATCTGGCCGGGAGCTCTTTTCGCAACGTGCGGATGGATGGTCCTGACGCAGGGGTTTTCA
>NZ_DAIUCE010000167.1:0-2157 GCF_036846325.1 Ligilactobacillus sp.
CGATGTTCGTCAGGCTCGGCGCAATTTTCAGCCAGTAGTAGAAAATCGTCATGAGGCCGGTCACGCCGCCTTCGCCCAGATGATTCGAAATCAGGAAACCGTTGATTGCAACGGTGTACAAAAATGCTCCCACAGTATTCAGCATTAAATTAACAACGATCGTCTTCTTCATCAAAATTCTCCAGCTTCAGCTGCATGTCGCCGTTTTCATCAACAGTTTCCTGCAGTCCCCTTTCCTTTCTTCCCATCAGAAATCCCTTGATCAGCTCATAGAGCTCTTCTTTTTCCTTCGTGTCAAGCTTTTGTACCCCAAAACAGACGTCTGCGCTTGAAGCCAGGGTTTCAACCAAATCAACCTTTTTGATTGCCCGACCGCACAAATAGTCGGTCGAAACATCAAAAAACTCAGCAAGCTGCCTGATATCAAGATAAGTCGGAGTATTGACGCCGCATTCCCACTTGCTGAGCTGCGACCCGGTATTCTTCTTCTGGTTGTATGAAACATTCATTTCGTTCAGCGCATCCGCAAGCTGACCGAGCGTCAGGCCACGGCCTTTGCGCAAGGCTCGCATTCTTTCGGGAAACATAGGCAACTCCTCGCTTTCTCTGTAAAATGCAGTGCTACTTAATCATGTCCGTCTCCTTCATCCACTCCGCCATCCGGCGATAGGCATCGGAAAGACCGACTGTCGGCTTCCATCCGAGCCTTCTCATCTTTCCGGCATTGAGTTTCATTCTTACATCGGGTGCATATCCAAGGCTGCCGGAGTTCTCCGGAATATCGATGATGACTTCAGACTTTCCTTCAGACAGCGTCTTCGAGACAAGTTCCGCCATCTTTCTGATTGTTGTATGGCTCTCCTCGTTTGCAACATTGTATGCCTGTCCCGGTTCGCCCTTGTACAGGAGCATCAGAATCGCCCTGACGGCATCAATTGTATAGACGTAGTTGCCTTCGGATTTTCCTTCAGTCCTCAGGACAATGTTCTCTCCTCTGAGCGCACTCCTTGCGAACTGGGCAAACACGCGGTTTTCCGTCGGAAGTACACCCGCTCCGAATGTCTGAGCCAGACGGGCTGAAGTGATTTTAAGACCATACTGAGCTGCATAGGCGGTACACATGCATTCGCACATTCTCTTTCCTTCCGGATAACAGCTTCTGACTGCAGTCAGGTCAACATATCCCAGATCTTCTTCAGTTGTGTCATCCGGATTTGCAGACTGGCCGTAAATCTCCATTGATGAGATATAGACCGTCCCGCGTGCCTTCTTTTCGGCCGCAAGGTTCAGAATGTTTCTGGTGCCCTTCAAGGCAACGTCAATCGTTCCAACCGGGTCTTCCACCATAATCTTCGAAGTCGTCACCGCAGCAGCGTGAACGATGTAGTCAACCCTTCCGTTTACGGAAACCGGCTCATCACCGGAAAGATCGTCCAAACAAAAAGAAAGAGCATCTTTTCCCATACATCCTTCATATATCTTGTCAGCCTTTGCTTGATTGCGAATCAATCCGATTACTTTAAGCCCCAGATTAAATTTTTCGTTTGCATAAATCAATGATCTGACAACCATTGACCCGACAAGTCCCGTTGCGCCCGTTACCAAAATTCGTTTATCTTTAAAATTGCTCCACTCGATTTCACTCGCTAAGAGAGAATCCAAATCTTCCGTCAACACGTTATTCAAGGCCATAGATTTGTTCATCCTCTCTTGCATCAAGCAATGCGCGCATCGTATAGAAATCATCGGGGGTCGTAATCTTGATGTTTTCCTGCGGGCCGTCGATAAGATAGAGCTTATGTCCATAATACTGCATCATTGAGCATGAATCGATGAAGTCGTGCCTGTTCTCAGCAATTGCCTTGCGGTGGGCGCCGATGATGTCCTTGAGCCAGAAGCTCTGAGGCGCACGGGCAAGACGTGAGCGGGACCGGTCGGGAACTTCGTCAATGCCGTTGTCATCATCTACAATAAGCACCGTTTCCTTCACAACAACACTCGTAATGGAGCTGCCGCGCTTCTTTACCGATTCGATGTTGTCAGAAATCGTCTTTGGTCGAATCAAAGGACGAACGCCGTCATGAATCAGGACAACGGATTCTTCACCATTTGCAACGCGTTCTGCGGCACAAAGGCCGTTGTAGATTGAATCCTGAC
>NZ_DAIUCE010000167.1:2167-2442 GCF_036846325.1 Ligilactobacillus sp.
CCGTTGCGCCGCCTTCGACAACCTCCCTGACCTTACTGATGTTGTACTTCTTCAGCAGATTCTTGAAATATGGAATCCAGTCCTTGACGCAAGAAACGACGATCGCGTCAATTTCCGGATGATTCTCAAACAGTTCCAGCGTATGAATGATGATTGGCTTGCCATGCATGCTGAGGAACTGTTTCGGACGCTCCTTGCTCCGCATTCGCGATCCGACGCCGCCGGCAAATATTACAGCAATGTTCATGTTAAAAACCTCTCTCGATGCAATAATC
>NZ_DAIUCE010000168.1:0-2432 GCF_036846325.1 Ligilactobacillus sp.
ACGGGCAAATCCCAAAAATCGCTGTTTTGCCCGTAATTGGGAGCCAAAATTTACGGGCAAATCTCAGAAACCGGCATTTTGCCCGTAATCCTGCCTTGGAGTCCTGACCGGAATTTGGCTGCTATCAGGGATGTCTGCCCGAATGAAGTATTATGCCCCCAGGCAGCCTCAATCTCCGCATTTCCCGAAAAAGATGCCAGACGATCACGCCACAGCCACAGATTCTGAATTTAACATTAAAATCCGAACAATGGACTAATATCCGAAAAAGTTCATTTTTCACTTGACGGACATAGCATGTTTGTTAGAAAATTCAAGATGAAGGGTTCTCTAAAATTACAGAGAATTAAGAATACAGTAAAGAAATCGGGGTAATTATGAGGAAAGTGGTTAAATTCGGCGGAAGCTCTCTTGCCGATGCAAAGCAGTTTGAAAAGGTAGGCAATATCATCAGTGCCGACGAATCAAGGCTATACGTTGTTCCAAGTGCTCCTGGCAAACGTTTCTCAAAGGACACGAAAGTCACGGACATGCTGATCAGGGCTTACGAAATTACGGTTGAAGGCGGAGATCTGGGGGAACAGCTGAAGAAGATCAAAGCGCGATACGATGAAATCATTGACGGTCTGGGTCTTGAGATGACGCTTGACGATGAGTTTGCGACAATCAGGGAGAATCTTGAAAAAGATCCTTATCTTGACTATGCTTCTTCGCGCGGAGAGTATTTGAACGGAAAGGTTCTTGCGAATTATCTCGGTTTTGAGTTCATCGATCCGTATGAAACGGTCTTTTTCAACGAAGAGGGTCAGCTCAATGACTACAAGACCAACAAGGTTTTGAAAAAGCGCCTTGAAGAGGCTGAACATGCGGTGATTCCCGGTTTCTACGGTCAGGGAAAGGACGGCCGCGTCAAGACGTTTTCGCGCGGCGGATCTGACGTGACGGGATCAATCGTTGCGGCTGCCGCCGGCGTCGACGTTTATGAAAACTGGACCGACGTTTCGGGATTCCTCGTTGCCGATCCCCGCATCGTGGAAAACCCGGAGACAATCAGCACGATCACGTATCGTGAGCTGCGCGAGCTTTCATACATGGGGGCGTCCGTCCTGCATGAAGAAGCGATCTTCCCGGTCCGCTCAAAGGGGATTCCAATCAATATCAGAAATACGAACCGTCCTCAGGATGAGGGAACATGGATCGTTGAAAGCACGGCCAAGAAGCCTGCATATACGATTACGGGGGTTGCCGGCAGGAAAGGCTTTTGTTCGATTACAATCACGCAGGCCCTGATGAATTCTCAAATCGGCTTTGGGCGACGCGTGCTGCAGGCGTTTGAGGAAAGCGATATTTCATTTGAACATATGCCTTCCGGAATCGATACCCTTTCAGTCGTCGTTCATGAAGACGAATTCCTGCTCAAAGAACAGGAAGTCGTGGCCCGTCTTCACAGAATGACCGAACCGGATTCGATTGAAATCGAATCGGATCTGGCGCTGATTGCGGTCGTCGGCCGCGGAATGAAGTCTCAAAGCGGAACTGCGGCAAGGCTCTTTGCCGCACTGGCCAACGCGAACGTCAATATCCGCATGATTGACCAGGGATCTTCGGAATTGAACATTATCGTCGGCGTTGCCAATAACGATTTTGAAGCTGCAATCAGGGCAATCTACGAAAACTTTGTTGATCGTGTATAGGAGAAGGGCAGGCAGTCAGAAGACTGACAATACGGAAAGGTGTTAGGAATGGATGATCTCATAAAACAATTAGAAGCGTTTGTTCCTTGCAACGAGCAGGAAGAACGCGACTTGTCCTTGATGCTTGACTGGGCCGGGAGCGGTGCGGATGTCCTGACAAGAAAGAACAGGACGGCTCATTTTTCAGCTTCGGCATGGATTGTATCACCGGATCGGAAAAGTACTTTGATGTGCTTTCACAACATTTACAATTCCTGGTCGTGGATGGGCGGACATGCCGACGGCGACGCTGATTTGAAACACGTCGTCGTAAAGGAAATCGGCGAAGAGTGCGGCCTTTCCCCGGACAAGCTGCATTTTCTGGATGACGGCATTTTCTCTGTCGAGATTCTGACGGTCAACGGGCATGAAAAACGCGGAGAATACGTGCCTTCTCATCTGCATCTGAATGTGACGTATCTTCTGGAAACTGACCCTGCATTTGTTCTGAGAAGCAAACCGGACGAAAACAAGGCGGTTTCCTGGATCAGGATTGAGGACCTTCCAGAGCGCGTTTCCGAACAATGGATGAACGAGCGGATCTATTCAAAGCTCGTCAAGAAAACCAACGCATTCAGTTGAAATTGAAGATGGGAGAAACCATGTCCCGGATGATTTGCAATTAACTGCGGATCATCCGGGCTTTTGTGTATGCAGCGCTGAATGTTTTATTTCCCTTTAATCCCGTCCTGGCGCACT
>NZ_DAIUCE010000169.1:0-2428 GCF_036846325.1 Ligilactobacillus sp.
GTCCACATGCGGATGATTGATGAGTCGATGAAGAAGTACTGTTCGCCCGGCTTCAGCATGAGTCCGTTGCCGTTTTGAGGGATGAAGCGCCCGAAAAGAGGCGGGACCTGACATTGCTTCATGGCAACGTTGCCGTAGAACAGCCGGCTTGACAGAAAACGGTCAAGCGTTTCCCAGAAGCGGCTCGGCATGTGGTAGACATGGGTTATCCAGAGATCGAAAAGGGCATATCCGCCGAGGATGATGCCGAAGAAGACGGGACCGGAAGCCAGGATGAACTTTTCGACCTTATCATAAAATGCAGTGCATGAAAGCAGCAGAATCATCAGGACCAGGTCGAGTCTTGCATCCGTGAAGGCAAATGTCAGGAAGGCAATCACGGAAAGCCCGGTCAGGAGCCCTTTGCTGCACCTGAAACCGCGTATCAGAATGAAGGCCAGCATCAGCGAAAAGGCATGAGCCGCAAAGTCGGTTGGAGTTGCAATTCCCATGCCGAACCGGTGAAAGGGGATGCCGAAGTACATTCTTGACTGCGTCATGTTGGGGATTATGCGGAACAGGGAACAAAGAAATGCCAGACATGTCATGGTCAGGTTCGTGAAGAAGAAGCACTTCAGAATCTTCTTCCAATCGACTCCGACTGCTCCGAAGATGAAGATGGCCATGAAGAAGGGCGACATTACCTGCACGCGGTGGCAGATGAAATAAAGCACGGCAAGCGTCAGGAAAATGCCCGCCTTTGTCTTTTTCGTCGAGTCATCCAGGAAGAAGATCTTTCCAAGCACGCCGAGAACCGAAAGCTGGTAGACCCGGTATGTCACGGCCATCAGCCGGTCTACGCCAAAAACATGCGTCAGTGTCGTTCCTTCGATGAAGGCAGCTGCCGAAAAAATTATAAACATTATCAGATAAGCCGTTTCCGGAATATGGTTTTCACGTATTTTTGCAATCATTTTAAACTCCTGAATTCAGTAACTGTCTCTATTATACCCCAGTTCATCTGCAGCATGGGGTGCAGAACTTTATTTTGCTCATTTGCAATGATAAAATACTTCTATACTCAAGTTGGGAAGAAGTGTTTAAATGAAAAATGATGAAAAACTGGGAACTGCCCCGCTGAACAGGCTGATGCTTTCACTGGCTCTGCCGACCGTTCTGGCGCAGCTGATCAACGTCCTGTACAACATCGTTGACCGGATCTACATCGGACACATGCCGGGTGAAGGCAACCTGGCCCTGACCGGCGTTGGGGTCACGCTGCCTGTCATCACCCTGATTGCCGCGTTCAGTGCATTTGCCGGGGCAGGCGGTGCACCGCTTGCTGCAATTGAGCTCGGCAGGGGCAACAGGAAGAAGGCTTCTGAAATCATGGGAAACTCCGCCCTGCTTCTGATTTTCTTCTCCGTTGTTCTGACCGTTCTGCTCATGTTCTTCAAGACACCGATACTTCACGCATTCGGTGCAAGTTCAAGGACCATCGGATATGCCGACAGCTACATAACAACCTATCTGCTCGGGACCGTCTTCGTGCAGCTTGCCCTTGGCCTGAACACGTTCATCAGTGGTCAGGGAGCTGCCAGGACGGCGATGATGTCAGTCCTGATCGGTGCCGTGATCAATATCATCCTGGATCCGATTTTCATTTTTACCCTGCATCTCGGAGTGAGAGGCGCAGCCACTGCAACCGTCATCTCGCAGTTCGTCAGTGCATGCTGGGTCGTGCATTTTCTCAGGTCGGAAAAAAGCGTCATGCACCTGGAACTTGTCCATCCTGACAAGGTGCTGCTCTGCCGGATTGCTGCGCTCGGCATTGCACCGTTCGTCATGCAGAGCACGGAAAGCCTCGTCACGATTACATTCAATTCCGGACTGCAGCACTATGGCGGAGACCTGTACGTCGGCTCGATGTCAATCCTCATGAGCATCATGCAGCTGATTGTCATCCCGGTCAACGGCATCACACAGGGAGTCCAGCCGATAATCAGCTACAACTACGGGGCGGGAAACGCTTCCCGTGTGAAGAATACAGTGGTCCGGCTCATCGTCGTGTGCCTTCTGGGGACACTGGTTCTCGCAGGGGTGGCCATCTTCTTCCCGTCAGTCTACGCCTCGCTGTTCACGAATGATGCGAAGCTGATCTCTTTGACATGCAGCGTCATGCCGGTCTTCTTTCTCGGGATATCCATCTTCGGCATCCAGGCGGCATGTCAGTCGACCTTTCTTGCACTCGGTCAGGCAGGAATCTCCCTGTTCATTGCAATGCTGAGAAAGATCATCCTGCTGATTCCGCTTGCACTCATCCTGCCGAAGTTTCTCGGCATCAGGGGCATCTACATTGCGGAACCTGTCTCGGACATCACATCGGTGACGGTCACGCTCATCCTGTTCATCTTCACAATCAGGCGTGTTCTTGGCGGAATGGAAAAAT
>NZ_DAIUCE010000170.1:0-2414 GCF_036846325.1 Ligilactobacillus sp.
CGCGACGCGGCACGAACTTATCATGAGCCTTGTTGCTGGTCTGAGCCTGATTATGTAAGGTGTGGAAGCGAGCGGTCATGAGCCCGTACGCAAGCTTTGGACGACCGAAGGCGAGTGAAACTCGTCCAGGGAGACCTTGGTTGCGATAGGGGGAATGCGAGCTGGAACCTGATTGTGAAGGTGTGAAGCCGAACGGTCAGCCCCCGCGTATCCAAGTCGCACTTGCGACGGGTAAGCTCGTCTTGCCCGAGCAAGGGTGCTTGGGACAAGGGGGTTGTGAGGCAGAACCCGATTAGGCAAGGTGTGAAGACCAGCCGCTTAACAAGGCGGTAGATAAGGAGGGGCGCGAGCGATCAGCGAAAGCGCAGTCGCGATGCGGCACGAACTTATCATGAGCCTTGTTGCTGGACTGAACCCGATTCAGACAAGGTGTGAAGCCGAGCGCTCATGAGCCCGTAAAAGTCAGCCCAGGATTACGGGCAAAGCACACATTTAACGTCGCATACACAAAAAAGTCTCGGATGAAATTTGCAACTATTTGCAAATCATCCGAGACTTTTGTTAGAGATATAGTTTTTTCTCAGCCTCTCACCCAGCGTCCATTATCAGAACGCTTTTTCTTTTGGAGCGCATGAATATGCAGGCCTGCAAGATGTCCGATGCGTATTTTCAATGCATGTTTTCGCACTGTATCTTTTCGGAAGGCATGCATCACAAGGATATTTCCTAAAAGTCCCTCATCCTCTGTGAAAGCGCTGTCCCATATGCTATAATCATGCGTAAGAGGTGAAAGAGAATGTTTACAAAAGACAATACGTTCAATGAAATAATGAATACGAAACCCAACCGTCGTGCGCTTGGCAACCTGTTTCCTTCGTGCTGGCTCAGGCTTGTGCCGGAGGACAAGGGGGACCTTTCGATGAAGCGCATCGAGCATGAGGTGAAGATGGAATGGGGCGGAGACTTCCTGTCAGACGCCTTCGTGGAGTGTGCCAACGTCATGGCTTATGCGGCAGACGGGTTGTTCAGCTTCGTTCCGCTGCGTGAAAGTCATGACAGGGGCTGGATTCCTGATGCCGACATGAATGACGTCCGGGGAGTTTATCTGTTCACGGGCAACCCGGACAGGGAGAATCTGGCCTTTGCGCACACTTCGTCTGATTTTTCCGTTCCTCCGTACAAGTCGGAGGCAGTGTCTGAGGAGAAGAGAAGAAGAGACGGAAGGCGTCCTGCCGTCATCATCTGTCCCGGCGGCGGATATGAGATGCTTTCCGCCTATTCGGAGGGCATTCAGCTGGCCCAGCGCTTCGAGCGCGACGGCGGATACAAGGCGTTTGTCCTGAGTTATCGTCTCAGACCGTGGCATTATCCCGATCCGCAGAGCGACCTTGCACTTGCCGTGATGTACGTTCGCGCCCATGCCGACGAATACGGCGTCGATCCGGACAGGATTCTGACGGTCGGAGCCTCTGCCGGCGGACACCTGTGTGCAAGCGAGGCGCTTCTTCACGGGGAACTGAAGCAGAAGGTGCTGTCAGAACTTGATTCATCCGCAGCGGACCGCCTCGCTGCATTTTCCGCAAGACCGGACGGCATCTGTCTGCTGTACCCGGTCATCAGCTTCACGAGCGAGTACCATGAGGGAAGCTTCATGAACAACACGGGAGGAGACGAGACGCTGCGCCGCAAGCTTTCCGTCGAGCTTCACGACCTGAGCGGATTTCCGCCGGTCTATTCGTTCGCAAACCGCGACGACGGCTGCGTTCCGTGCAGCAACACCATCCGTCTGGGGGATGAACTTGAAAAATGCAGGGTACCGCATCTCTGTGAGGTGTTCCCGTCCGGTGACCATGGCTGCGGACTCGGGTACGGCGCATCGTGCGCACGCTGGAGCGAGAACATGCTGTCATTCTTCGAGCGTACTCTTGCATAGTTGTACCAACAATTGGTATAATGAAAGCGGTATCTGAATGACGAGGTGAAGTAAAGTGAACGAGAATTTTGAAAAGATGCACAATGGTGGTCTCTATCTGCCAAATGACCCTGAACTGGCGAAGGTTCAGATGGAGTGCCTTGACCGGCTGTATGAATTCAACCAGACACGGCCGACGGAGATGGAGAAGAGAAGCAGGATGCTCAAGGAGATGTTTGCCGAGATAGGTGAGGGCTGCTACATCGAGCCTCCCTTTCATGCCAATTTCGGCGGACGTCACGTGCATTTCGGCAATCATGTCTATGCGAACTTCAATCTGACGGCGGTTGACGACACGCACATCTACGTCGGCGACCACACGATGATCGGACCGAATGTCACGCTTGCCTCCGCGGGCCATCCGATCCTGCCGGAGCTTCGCGAAAGGGAGTACCAGTACAACATGCCGGTCCGCATCGGAAAGAACTGCTGGCTTGGTGCC
>NZ_DAIUCE010000171.1:0-2346 GCF_036846325.1 Ligilactobacillus sp.
TATATCAATTATTATAACACATATGTTCGTATTCGTGTGTCATAAGGACAAAAAAACAGGCAATTCATCACGTCCTTAAAAGAACGTGTTTCCTTGCACGCTTTCAAAAAAACTCTCACCGCGTCAAAGCGCAGCGAGAATCTGATTAATTGTTCTAAATTTCTTGTCTTTTTTATCCCAAAAGCCCTTCATCAGTCTTCCGATCGAATTTTCTCAGAATATGCTTGATCTTATCAAACGGGTACGGTGCCTCTTCTTTGACATGATACTCAATCGATTCGATTCTGGCAATCTCTTCATGCCTGTCTTCTCCGACCGGAACAATGACAAAATCGCCCGGCTCAAAAATGTCTTCATCTGCAAGGTACCAGTACTGATTACCGTATTCTCCAAACGTGACGCTGCAAAAAATCAGTTCATTGCGCCGACGTCTGATTTTCCCGTATTTTCTTTCGTCCAACATTTCGCCCATTCCGTAAAATGAAACAAATTCCAACAAACTTTCTATAAACTCGCTCCAATTGATCGGAAGGTCCTTTTTGTCAAACGTTCCGGTGATTTTTCGCCATTTTCCGCTTCTTGTCCTGATGCCGATCTGGTAGTCCCTTGATTCAAGCGGATCGACATAAACGTCAGTCGGATTGCCTTCTTTTTTTGAAAAGATGTCAGCATTGAGATTGTCAAGCAGCTGCGATACGCCCCCTGACACGTGATATTTATGGCAAACATCGCACCCCTCTGCGATCTGGCGGAAATATTCGATCGTTTCCGACTCGCGATCAACCACGAGCTTTTCGTGATAATCCCAGATCACGTAATCATCTTCTCGATCTTCCATCATGATTTTGGTGTTTCTGTCATATTTGGCCTCGATGCGATCAATCGGATCATAATTTCCGTCAAATAAAAGCAGGTCGTTTCTTCCGAGCTTTTCGCGCATAAACTCAGACAGTGATCTGAAAGTTGATTTTCCGAACATCAGACCGCTTATCTTGACAATCCTGTCTTCCGTATCGACAAGTTCAAGCTGCCAGACTCTGACATGAAATGCAAGCGAAGCATCATAATCCTCGAATGAACTCGAAAAAGCCTGCATGATGCTTTCCAACGTTTCTTGATCTGTCGCTATCTTTTCAACAGCCCATGGAATCTCTGCATTTCCGATGGACTTATAGCGTTTCAGCCATATTCCCCCGTCAGAAGAAACGGTCAGAACCTGCATTGCGTCTTCATCGCCTGTTTGACCCGATTCCCTGTTCAAATCTCCCGAAACCAGTTTGAACCGTTTCAGCTTTCCCGTCAGAACAAACGGATTTGTCTGCTGCTCATCAGTTATCGTCGCAAGCCGCGCAAACGCTATGATAAACCACGTTCTGAAACTCAGTTCGGAAAAATCATCTTGTTCCATGGCCGTCCACTTTGAAAAAATGGCGGAACCAAGCAGATGAACGTCCGTTATGTCATCGCTGATTTCGTCAAACCCTTCAGCATCCCACACGTTCTCATCAGGATATTCGCGCTCCAATCCTTCACCATATTTCATTACCTCAAACCCCAGGGTGAGGCACTCGTCAGCAAACGTTTCCGTTGCTTCGCCAAACGTCGCCTGCGGATTCATGTAAAGATTATAGTATTTGATTGCAAAGGCTTGGATCTCTTTGTTTGTTGCCATTGCGTTTCACCTCGATCGTTTTTTGGGGATAAATGCAGAGCAAAAAGCTCCTGTGACATAGAGATTGATTACATCACAATGGAAATTAGCATTATGCTTATACCTGCTGATAAGCACCTTGTCTTGTCATCTCTTTTATGCAGGACTCTATAGCCGTAATCCTTTAATATCTTTAATACGTGATAAGATCGTGTTGCAGCTGCAGCTGATAACGCCGGGAAGCGTATCAATGACCGTTTGCAGGAAGCGTTCCATTTCATCACTTGATGAAGCAACGGCATGTACATGCAGCTTATCTCTTCCTGTGACACGGTAAATCTGCGTGACGGTATCATTATTATGTAATATATCCGTCACCTGCGACAAATGGTCTGGTCTTGTCTCGATTTCAAAATAGCATGAAACAGCACCGCTGATCTTTTGAGGGTTTATTATAGTTGTATATTCTTCAATTATGCCTTTTTTCTCCAGAGCCTGAATCCGGGCTTTTACTGCCACTCTGGAAATACCGGTTTCTTTACCGATATCGGAGTAAGAAATACGTGCATTTTCTATAAGCAACTGGATGATCTTCTGATCCAGTTCATCTAAACCGTCCAGGTACATAAGCGTCCCTCCTTTGAACTACCCCAACTTAACCTGAAACTTCGTTTTTTAACGGTTTGAAGTTGGGG
>NZ_DAIUCE010000172.1:0-2318 GCF_036846325.1 Ligilactobacillus sp.
AATCGTTGATTTCTACCAGTCGAATTTTGGAATGATTAACAGCTACATGGCCGACGAACTGCGGCAGACGTATGACGAGTGGGACAGTCAATCGGAAGAGCCCGCCCTGATCATCATCAAGGCAATGAAGATTGCCCTGGAAAAGAATGCCCGCAATTGGAAATTCGTCTGCGGCGTCCTGAGGCAGTGGGAAGGCAAGGCGCATACACTAGCCGATGCCGAGGCTCTGGAAACGGAACACAGGAACCGTGGCCGTTCCGACAGACAAGGCCGGCAGAGGGAACCACGTGCAGTCGGGGCAGATGTAAAGCACAACATCGAAGAATTTGACCGACTTGCCAAGGCACAGAATTCAGGCGTTGACATGGAGAAGGAGCTGGCCGAAATTGACCGTCTTAAGCAGGAAATGGGGATGAAGGTATGAGTGAATTAAGGAAAGGGAGAATCAATGAAAATGAAATTTGATTACGCATTGCTTGACTGCAAGCCGGGAATTATAGCGGTTGCGCCGCCGTGGACGCTGTGGTCTGGAGACAGTGTAGTAATGGGCAAAGACAGCCCAATGTACAAAGTGAAGCACTGCACCACGCTTGAGGACGATTCCGAAGCCGTGCTCATGTTGAAGGATCTTGCCGACCTTCACGATGTTTCAGCAATCATCACGGATAAGGGAGAACGCATCGATGTTCCGGATGAGAACTATTTGAGTGACATGAGGTATGAGTTTGCCGGCCCATGGATTGCTGATCTCGCCTGCATCGATGATGACATTGATGATTTGCGCCACAAGCTGGACGCTGTCGTTCAAAGGAATGTCTTTTCAAAAGAATTTGATATAGAAGCCGGTATGAGCGACGTGTATAGTCTCTGGCGAAGAAGTCTCACGATTATGTCGGCTGTGAACCGCTATATGTATACCGTAAATCACCAAAATAGAGGAGATTGATTTTGATTTAGGAAGGAAGTGATTCTGTGCGGAATACACCTCATGCGGCTTCACATTTCGGGAAAAAGATTGTTATCGATGGTCTTAAATTTGATTCGATGAAGGAAGCAAGCTTCTACCAGCTGTATATTAAGCCGAGTGGCTACCAGTTTACCACACAGGAACGATTTACGTTGCTTGAGACATTTCCCCTGGAATTAGTCAAGCTTCGTCAGACGGTATATAAGAGCGATTTCGTGGTGTATGACAAGGACGGCTCAATCAAGCATGTATATGACGTCAAGAACGGATATACCGAGTATGCCATAGATCCAAAGTCCAAGCTCAAGTTCTCGTTGTTTGCGAGAAAGTACGGTGTTCCGGTTGAAGTGGTCGTCATGCGTAAGAACTACTTCAATGTTGCAATTCTGGGCACCACGAAGAAAATCAGACCGGTGCCGAGGACTGACATCAACTATGACTGGCAGGACATTGTCAGATAATCACACCATGGCAAACCAAACACTGCATTTGCCATGGGCACGGACCCTTAGCTCAGTTGGCAGAGCAGACGGCCCATAACCGTCCGGTCGCAGGTTCGAGCCCTGCAGGGTCCATCGCCCCTACATGCTCCGGGGCGAAAACGATATTAGTTTTATGATTTGAGAACGCAAGCATTGACGGGGTTAGATACTCACAATTGAAAATCCTGAAGTGTAGCGCAAATCGGGTCATAGACAGCACGCGGACATCATGGTCGGCAATCGAATTGCAACGCGTGCATAGCCGGGGCTGCTACTGAGCGGCAGCCGACGGAACCGGCTAACTTCGCCCAGCAAGGGTGGGCGAGCCTCCTTGAAGAAGTAAAAGATAGAGACATGTACGGATAATTATAAGCTCAGGCGTGCCAGAAACGGTCCTCACAGAGCAGGCGGTTCGAGTCCGCCACTGGCGCATAAATTGCAAGAAGGGAGAAGAAAAATGAAATGGTATCTAGTGACTGTCAAGATTGACGGGACGATTACGAATAAGCTGATCAGAGCCAACAGCCCTGAAGCAGCCGAAAAGGAGGCGCTTGAATGCGCATCACGAAAGATTACGGACTCACCAGCTCCAAGTTAGAGCACGATTTACTTGTACGTTTGAACAGAGATATCATTGTGGCTCACAGGAAAGCCATAGAGAAGAGTTCAGACGATGAACGGGTAATAAGACATAAAGAGCACAAAACGGCTCAGAGAAGAAAATACACGCATTTATGGGAAGGGGGTTTGAATGAATGACAAAGTGGAGAATTGAATTGTCGGAAAATCAGCTGATGATTTACAACGACAAAACAGGTGAATTTGATGAAGTCGAATTCCTGTACTTACACTCAAATGATCAGAAGGCT
>NZ_DAIUCE010000173.1:0-2299 GCF_036846325.1 Ligilactobacillus sp.
CAGTTGAAATTGAAGATGGGAGAAACCATGTCCCGGATGATTTGCAAAACTGCGAATCATCCGGGCTTTTTGTGTATGCGGCGCTGAATGTTTTATTTGCCTTTAATCCCGTCCTGGCGCACTGATTGAACAGGCGGTGCGCAGCTCTGTATTTTGAAAAAAGCATGTTTTCATTCAGGGAAGGGTGCTTTTCCCCAGACTCCTTTTTCAGCTGAGAAATTAAAGCGCTTGCACAAATGCCTGTTTTTGCATAGAATAAAAGTGATATAGAGATTGATTAGAGGGATGTTCATGGATATTGAAAAACTGCTTGCGCTTTTTCCGCAGGCAAATCTGGGAGAAAAGCAGATTGGGGCAATTTCATTCAGGCAGGGGGATGCCTTTTTGAATATTCCGGCAGCCGAACTGTCGGAAAAAGAGAAGAGGATTCTGGAAGCTTTCCTGGAAGAAAAAGCTGACTTTGAAGTCGAACACGGACCCTGGCAGGATTATCTGACGGAAAGAAGCGACGTCAAGCCGGTCAGCCGGGGAAAAATCAGGTTCATTCAATATGAAATACACTCACTGAACCGGGATGAGTTTGACATGGAGCTGTTCAGGAAGGCTTTTTCCGCACTGTTTCCAAGAAAACCGGCAGCGGTCTTCCTTCTTTCCGAAAACAGCGGTGTGGCGGTTGAGAAAATCAGCGCGGCAAGTTTTGACATGGATGACTTCAAGGGGATCATCCAGGCACTTGATGCGGATCTCGGGGCAAGCTGCCGTGTATTTGTCGGACATATCTGGGACTGCAAGGATGATCTGCGCGGACTTTTTTCGGAGGAACGACGTGTCTTTATAACGGAAAATCCGCCTGAACAGGTTTTTGACATGGCTGAAGTTGCGCTTCACTACTATTGTCATGAAAAGTCATCTGAGAGTCTGCTTGCCGGAAGTTATCATCAACTGCTTTCAAAGGATCCGGCGCTAAGGGAAATCGTTATTGCCCTGTACCATGAAAAAGGCAACGTGTCATCAGCGGCAAAGAAACTGTATCTTCACAGAAACACGCTTCAGTACAGGATAGACAGGCTGCGGCAGGAAACAGGCCTCAATTTGCGCCGGATGAATGACCTTGTCTTCTGCTACATGATGCTGCAGTGATATGCAACCGTTTTCGTAAAAGTGCACAAAGATTACTGAATTTTTTTGTGCAACTTGCGCTGGTTTAAAGAAACCCCTTTCAATATAATTGTAAGCGTAAACATGATAAAAGACAGGTGAACAAAATGGTTGAATTGAATTTAAGACACATTTACAAACATTATGACAATGCCGAGGACGGTCAATATTCCGTAACAGACTTCAATCTGGACGTCAAGGATCAGGAATTCATCGTCTTCGTCGGACCGTCCGGATGCGGCAAGTCAACGACCTTGCGCATGATTGCCGGCCTGGAAGACATTTCCAAGGGCGAATTCCTGATTGACGGCCGCGTTGTCAACGACGAGGCACCAAAGGACCGTGACATTGCCATGGTTTTCCAGAACTACGCCTTGTACCCGCACATGACGGTTTATGACAACATGGCATTCGGCTTGAAGCTGCGCAAGTATGACAAGGACGACATTGACAAGCGTGTCCATCATGCCGCAAAGATTCTGGGACTGGAGGAATATCTCGAACGCAAGCCGGCCGCTCTTTCCGGTGGTCAGCGTCAACGTGTTGCCCTGGGTCGTGCAATCGTGCGTGATGCACCGATTTTCCTGATGGACGAACCGCTTTCCAACCTGGATGCCAAGCTTCGTGTCTCCATGCGTGCGGAAATCGCCAAGCTGCACCAACAGCTCAAGACGACGACGATTTACGTTACGCACGATCAAACGGAAGCCATGACGATGGCCGACCGCATCGTTGTCATGCGCGACGGCAAGATTCAGCAGGTCGGAACACCACAGGAAGTCTACGATCATCCGGCAAATGTGTTCGTCGGCGGGTTCATCGGATCACCCGCAATGAACTTCTTCAACGTGAAGCTTAAGGACGGCAGGATTACCGATGAGGGCAACAACTTTACCCTGTCCGTTCCGGAAGGCTGCCTGAAGGAGCTCAAGGACAAGGGATACGACGGCAAGGAAATCGTCTTCGGCATCCGTCCGGAAGACATTCATTCCGAACCGCCGTTCCTTGAAACGTTCCCTGAATCGGTCGTCAATGCTGAAGTCGTCGTTTCAGAACTTCTCGGCGCCGATTCGCAGCTTTACAGCCGTGTCGGCAATACGGAATTTGTTTCAAAGGTTGACGCGCGCGACTACCTTGCGCC
>NZ_DAIUCE010000174.1:0-2287 GCF_036846325.1 Ligilactobacillus sp.
GTAAAAGAACAATTTCAGTTTAAAATGTAATTAAAATTAAATCAAGCTTTTTCTTTATTTTAATATAAATGTAATATTACTTTTGGATGCATTTCGAGCAAAGTGGACTAAAGTCCTCTTTTTAATGCAGACGGCACCTTTTCTGGTTCAAAAGAACTGGTTTTGAAAATCTGACAAAATGAGATTACAGGTTTATCCAAATCAGTTTATTCCCTAAAATAACAACTATCTTGAAAAACAGGGGGAATGTCCATGGGAGAATATGAAGAAGAAGCAGTCGAATATATGAAGGAAAAAAATCATGAAGGAATGATCTATGGAATCATCAGGCGCTTTGGAATAAGCAGGTATTCAGGCAGCTATGATGACTACGTTGTACTGGGGATGATTCTGTTTGTCAGAGGATATGTCGAATTAATGAACAGGAGTCCTGATTCAGATGAAAACAAGATCAACGCATATTTGTATCAGAAGATAAAATGGGGGATTCTGGATGAACTGAGAAGGAAGAAACGAGAGGAAGAACACAGAACTGACGTCGTTGATGAAACCTCCGACGATTATTTTGCCGGGATTCCTGATAATAACGTTGATGCTGAAACATTGGTCACAATCAAGGATCAGTTAAGCGAATTGTTCAGAAGATGCAATGATTTTGAACGTGAATATCTTGAATATAAATTGAAGGGATACACCGAAATGGAAATTTCAAGACATCTGAAACAGACGCACACCAAGGTTTATCGTACGCGCAACAGAATCAGAAGAATGGCATGTGAAATATTTGATGAAAAATAGAATGAAATGTGAAAAAACACTGGAATTTTTTAATTGAATTATGTAGAATATTAGATGAGCAGCGATGGGGGTCACTGCTCGATAATCATCAAAAGGAAATGAGGTAAAAGGTATGAGAACGGGTACAAAAGTCAAGGAGGATGTTCTGGCGCAGGCATGTGATTTATGCTTCGGGCGTTATTACTTCATCTCGCAGCCGGCCGTTGCAGTCTTCGGGGCGGAAAGGGAGGATGCTTCCTTCTTCTCAGTAATTACCGATAACGGGGAAAACCTTGATTATCGTCTGGTCGAAGAACACGATGAAGAAGATCGTCTCAGCCGCCTGGACATTGTTTTAACTCCCGGTGACAAACGGCCTGTCATCCTGGATCTGCTCCGCGAATCCGGGATTGAAGATCTTAACACCTCATCTTTCGAATATAAGATGCTTATGAAAGAATCCTCTTTAATCATGCGCTGGTTCAGACGTCGTTTCAAACGTGAAGCATCGTTTTGAACGTGCATGAATTGTTATTAACTGATTACGCTAAAGCTGCCGTCCGTCATGGACGGCGGTTTTTTTTGAGAAAAATTTCAAATAACTGCTTAAATAACTCCATTCACTGACGATATATATTCATGTAATCAGTTAATGATACAAAGAGAAATGGAGGAATTTATCATGCGTATTAACACAAACGTGGCAGCTATGAACACATACAGCCGTTTGACAGCTGCAAACACGGCAAAGACGAACTCTCTTGCAAAGCTCTCATCCGGTTCACGTATCAACAAGGCCGGCGATGACGCTGCAGGACTTGCAATTTCAGAAAAGATGAAGGCACAAATCGGTGGCCTCACACAGGCAAAGCGCAATGCCCAGGACGGCATTTCCCTTGTACAGACAGCTGAAGGTGCTTTGAACGAATCACACAGCATTCTCGAACGTATGCGTGACCTTACGGTTCAAGGCAAGAACGGTACATTGACAGACGATGACCGTGGCTCAATCAACAAGGAATTGAATGCACTTCATCAAGAACTTACACGTATCGCTGACACAACGGAATTCAACACACAGAGCCTGCTCAACGGTACAAACGGCTTCACATTCCAGATTGGTGCCAACCAGAGTCAGACTCTTACAGTTACAATCAGCAACATGAGTGGTACGTCACTGCTTGGTGTTGATGCTGACAAGTTCACACTCGGCAAGGCTGGTGCAAATGCTGACAAGATGCTTGGATCAATCGATGCAGCCATCAAGAAGGTTTCCGATCAGCGTGCCTCACTTGGTGCCGTTCAAAACCGTCTTGACCACACGATCAACAACTTGACGGCAACAAACGAAAACCTGTCAGAAGCCAACTCACGTATCCGTGACGTTGACATGGCTGAAGAAATGATGACGTTCACGAAGAGCAACATCCTTTCCCAGGCTGCAACATCAATGCTTGCACAGGCAAATGCAATGCCGAACTCAGTGCTTAACCTTCTTCAAGGCTAAGAT
>NZ_DAIUCE010000175.1:0-1661 GCF_036846325.1 Ligilactobacillus sp.
CAGATTCAGATCCACAGTCCCTTGTCAGATGACGGAGAAACTCCAAAGCGGTCGGCTTGCATCCCTTCCGGAAGATAAAGCCCCCCATTGCCTTGGTATAGTTTACCAGGCCAAGGTTTCGAATCAGACCGGCGAAGAACCAGTCGGAATGGTTCAATCCCTTGAGCTTGCTGTGAAAGCCTGTGCGTTCGAGCTTCCGGACGGTGAAGTATTCAAACCTCTCTGCATGGGCCAGGGCATCGTCAGCGTACTGTCTCAGATCATCCTTCGTCACTTCCGGGTTAAGCCTCTTCAGGTAATCGAATGTCATGTACTTTCGATCAGAATATTCAAGCAGGATGTAATCCTTCCTCAGTTCCTGAAGCACGGTGTTGAACTCATTCTGATATCCCAGCCTGGCGTCCAGCTTCTTCAGGTCAATGACATCTTCTGCAAGCAGAAGGTGCTTGAAGAAAGCCCTGGCAGATTGATATGAATCTCTGATGACATATTGCGAGTACATCCTGAATCCAAGCTGCTTAAGCGACCTGGAATTGATTCTGTCAGCATGTTCTTCCCCGAATTCTGCAGCGTACATTGCCACGACGTCATCAGTGAAGTAGAAGTCATCTTCAAGCCGTTGGTTCATGAAGACCAGTTCAGATGCATCCAATGCAGGCTGGTCAATGATGTAGGAAAATGACTTTGAATCATAATATCCGCTGATGCAGTCAGTCATGTTCGCCCTGAAGGTGGCCGAAGAAACCCCGTATTCGTCTTCGTATGCCCTGCTCAACTCATCCAGGCTGACGGGAGCTAAACGGAACATGAGATCTCTTACCTGGCGGTTTCTGTCTGACTTTCCAAAGCGGATGTTCGGCGTTCTGCCGAAGGAAATGTCGTACTGGTTCTCATCATTCCAGATCTTCTCGTTCTTCTTCAGAAAGCTGTGCAGTTCGTAGCCGTCGCGGATATCGTATTCTTCCATCAGTTCAGCATTGTCCCGGAAAATCTTCTCTGCCGACAGCTCGATGTTTCTATACTGTTCAAGATTCATTGCTGAAACGAATTCCCTGACTTCATCGGCTGGAATCGAGCAGTATCTTACCTTCCTGCCTGTTTTCTGCAGACACCAGCTCATGCGGTCGACTATTCCCTCAAATGCCTTGAAACTCTTGTTCAGGCGCGTGTCATCCTGAATGTAATTTTCCTCAAGAATCTGAACATAGCGGTTGTAGAATTCCCTGATCGTACCTTCCCTGTCCGAAAACTCGTTTCTGGCAATGCACTCTGCAATGAAGGAAGGCCTGAGCGGAACATCCTCACCGTGAATGAACACGCTGTCCCTTGTCATGTACAAGTGCAGGCCATGATACATCCTTTTTGTGAAGAACGGGTCATCGAACATTTCACTGACGTCCTTACTGCCGCGTCTGCGTCCGCAGACCATGACAAGGTATCCGTAAGTGCAGTCCGTTTCAGGCTTCAGGAAAATCGTGTTGAATGCCTCCCTGTCCATGTTGTACCTCTCAAACCAGTATCTGTAGTCATCTTCTCTCAAGGCCGGCTTGTTTCTGAGTGCACTTCTTATCAGCTGATCGACTGACTGCTTGCTGCGGTTTCCCATCTTCCTTGCGCATTCTTCAAGAGTATTGCCTTCAACACGCAGCTTGACCGCCATC
>NZ_DAIUCE010000175.1:1714-2200 GCF_036846325.1 Ligilactobacillus sp.
GTATACACCGTCAAATTGCTCTATCTTTCCCTCATCAAGCATTTCCCCGATGATTTCGTCATAAATGCCCGATTTGACGACAAGACTGCTCAGTGGCAGCATGAAGTCAACTTCAGATTCCATCTTATCCATCAGATACTGCTCGTATGCCTTTCTGATCGGATTCGACTTCAACGCTGACATTCCCGTACCATCTTCCATGGCTTCCCTCACCTCATCGTAATTATCAGCCAGGAAATCCTGCAGCCTGTGCCTGAACTTAATGCCGGACTCGCTTTCATCAACGCCAAACTGCAAGAACAGCTCATCAGGCAGGTTCTTCATCTCCGCATCGTTCAGCATGTCTTCCATTTTATCCGAAAGTAAAATCTTACTGGAATCATTGTTTTTCATATTATCTTCTCCCGTTCATTTTCTTGTCATTCATTTTATGATTTCATATTACAGCAGCAGTGCGACAATTAATGTCGCATTAAAGAACAATTT
>NZ_DAIUCE010000176.1:0-2055 GCF_036846325.1 Ligilactobacillus sp.
TGCATGAGGCAATGAGCCTCATTCCGGGCAGAAAGAATGTTGCCTTGCATACAATTTACGCCGTGACGGACAGGAAGAAGGACCTGGATGAAATCGGGCCGGAAGACTTCAGGTACTGGGTTGACTGGGCGAAGAAGGAAAACGTCGGACTTGACATGAACGGAACCTTCTTCTCACATCCGATGGTCAGAAACAACTTCACGCTTGCTTCACCTGAAAAGGAAGTCCGTGACTTCTGGATTGAGGTCGGCAGGCAGTCAAGAAGGATCGCCAACTACTTCGGAAGCGAACTGGGTCAGCAGTCCGTCAACAACTTCTGGATTCCCGACGGATACAAGGACAATCCGATTGACAAGCTTTCACCGCGTCAGCGTCTGATCGAGTCGCTGGACAGCATTCTTGAGGAGAAGTTCCCGGAGAAAAACACAATCGAAGCTTATGAAGGCAAGCTTTTCGGGACGGGAATCGAATCGTACACGGTGGGCTCCCATGAATTCTATGCCAACTATGCACTGACAAGAGGAAAACTCTGGACGATTGATGCCGGACACTTCCATCCGACGGAAGACGTTTCGGACAAGTTCTCGGCATTTCTTGCATTCGGCAAGGGTCTTCAGCTGCACGTCTCCCGTCCTGTCCGCTGGGATTCCGATCATGTCGTCATCATGGACGACGCCCTGGTCAGAATCACACGCTCACTGGTCAGGGACAACCTGCTTGACAGGACCAATGTCGGCCTTGACTTCTTTGATGCCACGATTAACCGGATTGCTTCATGGGTCATCGGTGCAAGGGCAACGCAGAAGGCATTCCTTCAGGCTCTGCTTACACCGGTTGACGATTTGAAGCATGCAGAAGAGAAGTATGATTTCACGAAGCGTCTGGCAGTGACGGAGGAACTGAAGTCATATCCGTTCGGTGCGGTGTTTGATGAATACTGTCTGAGAAATGGCGTTCCTGTCGGGACAGACTGGTTGAATGAAGTCAGCCGTTATGAAAAGGACGTTCAGTTGAAGAGAAACTAAATCAGGAGGAATTTTAAAATGACATCATTTGCAGAATCAAAATACTTGAAGGACCTTTGCGACATTACATTCAGTTCGTATGAACACGGATGGGATGAAAGAAACGGTGGTAATGTAAGCATCCGCCTGACGGAAGATGACCTGAAGGACTTTGACGACATCAGTGAGATGAAGCGTGAATACGAGCTTGGATTTGACGCATCTGCCGTTTCAGGACAGTATTTCCTTGTTACGGGATCGGGACGCTACTTCAGAAACGTCATCAAGCGCCCGAACCTTGATGCAGGTCTGGTCAGAATCTCTGATGACGGCAGCAGGGCTGAACTTTTCTGGGGATTTGAAGACGGAGCACGTCCGACCTCTGAATTTCCGACTCACCTGATGTCTCACATCGAACGGCTGAAGGCTGACAGCAGCCAGCGTGTCGTGATGCACTGTCATCCGACAAACTTCATTGCCCTTTCATTCACTCAGGAACTTGACGAGCGGAACATTTCACGTCTGCTCTGGAAGATGCAGGCAGAATCGCTGGTTGTCTTTCCTGAAGGCATCGGCATCATCCCGTACATGACGCCCGGAACGAATGAAATCGGCAAGGCAACTGCGGAGAAGATGGCTGACTATCGTGTCGTAATGTGGCCTCATCATGGCATCTTTGCGGTAGGCTCAGATCCTGATGAAACATATGGCCTGATTGAGACCGTTGAAAAGGCTGCATTGATTTACAGCCAGATCTGCGCTCAGGGAGGTTCCATCAAACAGGACATTACGGATGAACAGCTTCATGAACTTGCAGATGCATTTGGCGTGACCGGCAATCCGGCATTTCTTGATTAGGAATATGTTCAGCGGAAAAGAAACTGGGAAAAAACTATGTCTCTGACAAAAGTCCCGGATGATTTGCAGCTAATTGCAAATTTCATCCGGGACTTTGTTTGTGTATGCGACGTTAAATGTGTGCTTTAACCGCAACCAGGAGCTGGAATTTACGGGCTCATGAGCGCTCGGCTCCACACCTTGTCTAAATCGG
>NZ_DAIUCE010000177.1:0-2022 GCF_036846325.1 Ligilactobacillus sp.
ATCAGCCAAACGGCTCGTATTTTGATACGAAATCGAGTCGTTTCTTTGAACGTAATGAACTTCACAAACCTCGTCAACCGCCACTTCGTCAATTGATTCAAGAAACGGCATCAACTCAAAGAAAAAGCACTGATCTTCATAAAAAAGCCCCTTCGGAAACGTGACTCCGCATTGTCTGAGCCAATCTGTTCGATATAGTTTGTTCCATGCGACAACGCGTCCCCTGACAAGGTAATCCCTGATTGAATCATACCCAGTCACGACGTCTTCTGTCAGTCTGTCCTGATACTGCCAAAGGAAATTGCATTCCACGATCTTCTTCTGGCCGTTGCAGCTTTTTTCAAGCATTCTCTCAATCATTCCCGACTCAACGTAATCATCCGAATCAATAAACAGCACGTACCTTGCATCGACATGCCGCAGCCCGTAGTTTCTCGCGTCAGACAGACCTCCGTTTGCCTTTGGCAGATACTCCACCAGATTCGGATTATCATCCGCATATTTCTGACAGATGGCTGCCGAACCGTCGGTGCTCCCGTCGTCAACAAGCAGCACTCTGTATTTTTCAGAAGCCAAGGTCTGATTTATCAGGCTTTCCAAGCACCTTTTCAGATATCTTTCAACATTGTAGACCGGAACGATCACGTCAACTTGTCTCATCTAATCACCAAGTGCCTTTCTGACTGCTTCCTTGATGTAAGAACCTCGTCTTAATCTCTCTGCCAGATTCAGCGCGTTGCTCTTCATCTTCCTGTAGCCTGCATCATCAACTTCCTGCAAAACCCTGTCCAAATCATTCAGATCTTCGATTGCGATTCCAACTTCGTTTTCCGACACAAATTCAGCCATTGCGGCCTCCTTCCAGATAATCACCGGAATTCCTGAGCTTAGATAAAGTGACGTCTTGTGCGGAGTGTTGTAGCGCATATAGTTGCCGAAAACTCCCGTACAGGCGGACAGTTCGTCTCCGTCCCAAATCAGGCCGAAGTTTTCGTTCAAATGATTCGGCAGATCGTCAGGTGTATAAACCCCGCAATAGGTTACGCCTTTTTGATATTCTTGAGCGGGCGACGGTCCGTAAACGTCAAGTTTGGCATCATCTAACCCAAGTTTTGTCAAAAATGTTGATTTTTCAAGATTGCCCGCAAAGCAAACGCTTTTCTGATACTCGAACTGCTCGTTTTTCCGACAATCGTTACGATAGTCAAAAATTCCCAAAATCGTAATCGGAACCGTTACGCCGTGTTGTCTGAGCCATTCGGCCATTCTGGGATTATGCACGATCAGACCGTCAGCGGAATTGAAGATTTCCATTTCATCTTTTTCAAACTGCTTGTTGCCGTCATAAACACGCAGCGTTTCAACATCGTGAACCATGATCAGAAATTTTCCATGCGTGACTTTTCTGGCATTTTCAATGATTTTTTTCGTCAAAAAGACCGAGTAAAACGGATATTGCAAAATGACATTGTCAAACTGCCTGCCCTTGAAAAGTCGTTTGAGTTTCAAATGAACGAACAAGAGCTTTTCAAAACGTTTTTCCGGCAAATCCAGATCCATGACCTTAAAGCCTTCCTCGGTCAAAAATTCATTAATATCAGTTTTGGCCTTGGGTCCCGCATCATTTTTCGCCCTGAGACTTCTCAAAACTGAATACAAAATAACATTTTCCATTTAAGACTACTCTTCCTCTGCTGTCATTTTCAATACGGACGAAACGATTTCATCATCTTCTGCGACGTCAAACTTGCGCGAGAAAAGATAGCCCTCGTTCCGTGCCTTTTCAAGCGTTTCCAGATCAGAAATTTTCCAGACGACCGGACTGCTCTTTTTTTCATCAATCCTGATGAAGCGAAGGTTTCCCGGACGTCCTTTTTCATCTTGATAAAGTCGTTTCTTCAAAATTTCATCATTTAAAATGAACGTCTGTAAAAACAGCTCGTCTGCTACGATGGCATGCTTGAAAATTTTCATAATGCTTTTTTTCTTTTTTAAAATGCGTTCCACGGCAAAATCGTCCAG
>NZ_DAIUCE010000178.1:0-1965 GCF_036846325.1 Ligilactobacillus sp.
GTCCTTGAACCCAAGCCACTTCTGATCCTTGTCGGACAACGTGATCTTCGTGCCGTCCTCAAGCGTGTAGCCTTCAGCTGACGGAGTGCCCTTGTATTCGCCCTTCAGTTCCGGCCATTCGATGCCGATTTCAGGATCGTTCCAGGCCATGCCGCCTTCATCGTTCGGATGCCAGAAATCGTTGACCTTGTAACAGAATTCCGCTTCATCGCTCAGAACAAGGAAACCGTGTGCGAATCCTTCCGGAATCAGAAACTGCTTCTTGTTCTCAGCTGAAAGCGTCACGCCGTACCACTTGCCGTATGTCTTCGAATCCTGACGCAGGTCGACGACGGCGTCAAACACCGTGCCGCGGACTGCACGCACAAGCTTGCACTGCGGGAAGTGCTTCTGGAAGTGAAGTCCGCGCAGCACGCCCTTTGTGGACATTGACTGGTTGTCCTGCACGAACTTGACGTCGATGCCCGCCTCCTTCATGTCGTTTTCGTTGTATGTCTCCATGAAGTATCCGCGGTCGTCACCGTGGACTGCCGGCGTGATGACGCAAAGGCCTTCGATTCCGCCGACGTTTTTCTCAACATTGATCTGTCCCATTTGAATTACCTCTTTAGTATTCTATTTCCCTTAAGTAACGCGACAACGCATCCTGCCATGTCGGCAGCGGTTCAAATCCGTTTTCTTTGAGCTTGCTCTTGTCCAAGCGGCTGTTGAACGGACGCGCGGCTTTTGAAAGGCCGTACTCTTCGGTCGTCACAGGGATGACCTTCGTCTTGTAGCCGGCCTGCTTGAAGATTTCGCACGCAAAGTCATACCATGAAATATAGCCGCCCTCATTCGTTGCGTGATAATATCCGTACTTGTCCGTTTCAATCATGTCGACCAGAAGGCGTGCAAGATCGTAGGTGTAGGTCGGAGTTCCGATCTGATCCGACACGACTTTCAGCGTATCGTGCGTCTTCGCAACGTTCAGCATCGTCTTGATGAAGTTCCTGCCGTTGACCCCGAAGACCCAGGCAATGCGCACGATGAAGTACTTGTCCAGATTTCGGCTTACCGCAAGCTCGCCTTCGAGCTTGGTCTGACCGTAGACGTTCAGCGGCTTGTAGTCCTTGCAGTCGGGTTCCCAAGGCTCCGTGCCCTGACCGTCGAAGACGTAGTCCGTTGAGATGTAGACCATCTTGCAGTCAAGCTTCCTGCAGACTAGAGCGATGTTTTCGGTTCCCTTTGCGTTGACCTGACGCACGAGCTCGACCTTGTCGTCATCTTCTGCCATGTCGACGGCCGTCCATGCGGCACAGTGAATCACGACGTCAGGATTAATATCCGTGATTGTCCTTTCAACTGTCTCCTTGTCCGTAATATCCATTGAGACATAAGGAGCTTCCGTCACGAACGTCCCGTCCTTAGCTCCGGCATATTCAGGCGCAATGTCTGAACCGATGCCCTCGTATCCGCGTTTATTGAGTTCGTTCATTACGTCGTGTCCGAGCTGTCCGGACACGCCCGTTACAAAAACTTTCATACTGTTCTAAATCTCCTTGCAAATCAGCGGTTTTCGTACATTTTCTTATAGTAGTTCTGGTATTCGCCGGAAACGATGTCTTCCCACCAGTCCTTGTTGTCAAGGTACCATTGGATCGTCTTCTTGATGCCGTCCGCAAACATCGTCTCGGGTTCCCAGCCGAGCTCGTCATGAATCTTCGTCGGATCAATCGCATAGCGGCGGTCATGACCCTTGCGGTCGGCAACGTGTGTAATCAGACTTTCAGGCTTGCCGAGCTGTTCGCAGATGATCTTGACGATGTCGATGTTTCTCATTTCGTTATGGCCGCCGACGTTGTACACTTCTCCGACGCGTCCTTTGTGGATGATCAGATCGATCGCGCGACAGTGATCTTCAACGTAAAGCCAGTCGCGAACGTTGAGGCCTTCGCCGTAAACCGGAAGCGGCTTGTCGTTCAAGGC
>NZ_DAIUCE010000179.1:0-1943 GCF_036846325.1 Ligilactobacillus sp.
GTCGTGGACAGCGTTCATGACCAGCTTCATCCGGAGGAAAAGCTGTGGAAGTCGTACTGGTTCAACATCTTTTCAGTCAGGACTGGGGAAAGGTGGATGGTGAACGGAATTGACGAGTTCATCAGCAGTAAGATTCTGAAGCCGCTGCTTTCAAGCGGCAATTATGAAGAATATGCAGGAATCTACAACAGGGCCTTTCTCACGGGGTATACGGCCGGTGAAATGAGGGAAGCCATTGAAAGCGGTGACGCTGACGGATTCGTTGACAGGCTGGATCAGTTCTTCATGGAACTGGACAAGCTTACGCAGATGCAGTGGCTTAGTGCGCTGGGGAATGGCGAGTACTACGTATATTCGTTCTGCTGATGCAAATTTGAATATTGACAAAAGGGCGTGGAGAATCAGATTCTCTGCGCCTTTTTCATACTGTAAAAAGTACATATAAACCGTCAAGGATGTGAAAATATGACGGATTGGCATGATGATTTTTTCATTATTGTGGATTATGGTATAATTAGAAGTTAATGGAAATAATCATTCTGCGTGAAAATCGCAGTTATGGATGACAGTGGATGAGGAAGAAAAAATGAACGTTTTGGACATTATAAAGAACTGTAAGCAGAGTCATAAGTATAGCTGGAACGACATGGACAGTGCCGATATGTATGGCGAGATTCGTAATATCGTTAAGATGGTGATGAACACTGACCTGACCTTTGAAAAATATTCCAGCTTGATCAAGGATCAGGTTGAGCGCGAGAAAAGCACCCAGGTATTGACATTCGGTGACAACATCAATAACACTGCGGAAATACCTACAGATACAGATGGTACCTGGAAGCTTTACCGGGAAAAGTTAATCAATCAGAATCATTGGTCAGAAAAATCGGTTGAAAACATTGAAAAGTCGTCTTTTGAGATTTTACAACGCATGACTACGACCTCGGAAACAGGTCCGCACAAGGGACTTGTTGTCGGCAACATTCAGTCCGGCAAGACTGCCAGCATGAGTGCACTGATTGCAATGGCGGCTGACAATGGATTCAATGTGTTCATCGTTCTTTCGGGGGTCATCGAAAACCTGCGCAGACAGACCGCCAGGCGCATAGAAAGCGATATATTCTTTTCCGGCAAGGGAAATAATCAGTGGAATTACCTGGACAGGCCTTCCGTTCGTGAAGGGATGCAGACAAGTCAGCTTGAATTGAGTTCAGGTTCCACTGCCAGGTATCTTATAGTGTCCCTGAAGAACAGCAGAAGGATAAGGAGCATTCTTCACTGGCTGAAACATGACAGGAACAAGCAGAAGAAGATGAAGGTGCTTCTCATTGATGACGAGGCTGACCAGGCAAGCATAAACACCAAGGATGTCAACGGGGAAGAGCGCACTGCCATTAACGGTACAATCAGAAACATCGTCAATGACGGCGGATATGGTGCAATGAACTATGTTGCCTACACGGCTACACCATTTGCAAATGTACTCAATGAATCAGGCGATGACACGCTTTATCCGAAGAACTTCATATCATTGCTTGAACCGGGAGAGGACTATATAGGCCCAAGGCAGATTTTCGGCAAGGGTGACCCGGACTTTCAACCGGGCATGAACGGCATTGTCAATGAAATTCCTGAAAACGAAAGCATGATGATTAAGAAGTATCAGGATGAAAGGACCCCGTTCAAGGCCCCGAAAAGCATGCAGCATGCGGTGAAATGGTTCCTCATGGCGCTTTCTGCCATGAGAGCCCAGGGATACATGAAACCTGTCTCCATGATGATTCATACAGACTTCAAGGTTAAAGTCCATAATCTGATTGAACAGACGGTCAGAAACTACATCTATGACCTGAAAAGGGAATATGACAGGAATCCCAAGGCTTTTCTTAAGAGCATGCATGCAGAATACAATGAGAGATGTTCAGAACTTTCCCCGGATATGT
>NZ_DAIUCE010000180.1:0-1900 GCF_036846325.1 Ligilactobacillus sp.
TCTTGCCCGAGCAAGGGTGCTTGGGACAAGGGGGTTGTGAGGCGAAACCTGATTAAGGCAAGGTGTGAAGCCGAACGTTCATGAACCCGTAAATTTCAGCTCCCGATTACGGGCAAAACGACGATTTCTGGGATTTGCCCGTAAAAGCCAGCCCGGATTGATCTGCAGTTAATTGCAAGGCATCCCGGCCTCTGCATGTCATGATGTTCTGTACGGAACGTGCGCCATTTCCGGGACGTTTCTCCAGTCGACGGTAAATCCTGCACCGTGAGCGCAGAAGACGGACTGGGGCGTGTTCTCCATGTCGGAGACCGGGTCGTAGCCGCATGCGGCAATGACTTCTGCTTCGTTATGACACGGACGGTAGCCGGAAACGGTTGTTTCAAGCAAGCCTTCACCGTGGGTGTAGGAGCGCACGGATGCCGCATAGTTCTGCATTTCACTGACGGGGGCAAGGCCCGTTATGGTGTTCGTCTGCTGGTCAAGCGAGAAGGTGCCGCTCATGAGCTGGATGTCGTTCATGGCGCGTCCGAGACAGGATTCCGGGACCCTGAGCACGAAGCTGTACCATGGCTCGAGCAGGCGGACGCCACCTTTTTCCTTCAGCGTCATCAGTCCCTGGCGCACGGCTCTGGAGGATGCCTCGCGGAAATCTCCGCCGACTGTATGCTTGATGCTTGCCCTGCCTGAGATGAGGGTGATTCTGACGTCCGTCAGCGGGGCACCTGTGAGAACGCCGAGGTGTTCCTTTTCCTTCAGACACGAGACGATCTGGCTCTGCCAGTTTCTGTCAAGGACCTCCAGGCTGCAGTCGGAATCGATGACGAGTCCCGTTCCCGGTTCTCCCGGTTCCATCAGGAGGTGGACCTCCGAGTAGTGGCGGAGCGGCTCGAAGTGGCCGACGCCTTCGACAGGTTCCGTGATGGTCTCCTTGTAGAGGGTCCTTCCCTTTTCGAACGCAACTTCGATGCCGAAGCGGTCTGACATGACCTGCTGCAGGGTTTCGAGCTGAATCTGACCCATGAGCTGAACCCGCAGCTCTCCTGTTTGAGATGACCAGGAGACGTTCAGGCTTCTGTCCTCGTCTTCCAGGATGCAAAGAGCCTTGCGGCAGGCGTCAAGATTGCCGTCTGCAGGACATGCCGCAAAGCTCAGGACGGGAGTGACGAGCGGTGCGGTCAGGCTTTCCGCCTTTCCCAGCCCTTGACCTGCAGACGTTTTCTGAAGGTTGGGGATGGCACAGACGTCACCGCATGAGACTTCGGACACGTCACTGTATCTTTTTCCGTCATAGATCCGCAGTCCGTTGACCTTCTGGCCGTCAGGCAGACGGTCCTTCGTCTTAAGCGACCCTCCCGTCAGCCTCAGCCAGGTCAGCCGGGCGCCCTTGTCGTCATGGGAGATGCGGAAGATCCTTGCTGAAAGACCGTCTCTTTGCGGCAGTTCCGGTGCAAAATGCAGTATTCCGTCCAAAAGTGCGCTTATGCCGTCAAGTTTCAGGGCCGAACCTTCCAGGCACGGGAATGCCCTGCGCGTTTTTACCAGGCTGCAGATGTCCTCCTGATCAAGGGATCCGCTGTCGAGGTACTTTTCAAGCAGTTCCTCGTCAAGTGCCGCCATTTCCTCCTCTTCTGTTCCGTCGAAGAAGACGATGCCTTCGTCAAGTTCCTTCAGCGCATCCCGGTCGAAATCTGCCAGGTCGGTCTTGTTGATGAATAAAAAGACCGGAACATTGTAGTGGTCAAGCATGTTCCAGAGCGACCTTGCCTGTCCCGTCACGCCGTCGCGTGCTGAAATGACCAGGATGGCGCAGTCAAGCACGGAAAGCACCTGTTCGGTCTGAGCGGAGAAGTCGATGTGTCCCGGAGTGTCAAGCAGGGTCAGCTTCATGTCATTCCAG
>NZ_DAIUCE010000181.1:0-1885 GCF_036846325.1 Ligilactobacillus sp.
TTTCATTTCTTCTTTTCCTTTACGTGTAGAATTCCATTGTTTATTTTAACACAAAATCCACTTTGCCCGTAATCGGGAGCCGGAATTTACGGGCAAATCCCAGAAATCGGACTTTTGCCCGTAATCCCGAGCTGATTTTTGCGGGCTCATGAGCGTTCGGCTCCACACCTTGTTTGCCCGTAATCCCGTCCCGGCTCAATAATCAAGCAAGAGATGCGCAGCTCTGTATTTTCAAAAAAAGAAGCCGGGGTTTTCCCCAGCCTCTTTTAAAACTCATTCTTTCCTGTCTTCCTTGTCAAGCTCAAGGTCACCGACGCCTTCAAGATGGCTGACACCTTCAACAAAATGCTCGCGCGCACTTGTTTCCTCTTCTTCGGCACCCGTGATTGCATCATCCGGAATTTCGTCGGTATTGGCGAAGATTTCAAGATGCTGCCTGTGATTTCTGAAAGTCATCGGCGCATCCCCGCCGTATTCGCCGTCGACGTTGATCATCATCTTCTCGTCAACGGGCTTTGCGACAAGCTTGGATGTCTTGACATAGAGAATCCGCGGATCGTTGACGTGCCTGCCTCCGTTCAAGACCATCGTAATCAGCTGCAGGATTTCGATCAGGTTGCTTGTCTTGACGACGATCAGCGTGAACTTGCCGTCGTCAAGTGAAGCATCCGGCACAATCTGTTCGAACCCGCCGACGGAATTCGTCAAGGCCAGGAAGAACATTGATGCCTTGCCGTCATATGTTCCACCGTCATATTCAAGATGCATCCTGATCGGCTTGATGCGCGGCAGAAGTTCGGCCCCCTTGACGAGGTAGGCCAGGTATCCGAACAGCGACTTGACCTGTGACGGCACGCCATACGTGAGCTCAGTCAGCAGACCGCCGGCTGCAATGTTGACGAACCAGTTGTCGCCCGCCTCACCGATATCCATCCTGACGGTCTGGCCCTTGGCAATCACCTTGGCAGCCCCGATTGGATCTTCGCGCGGAATCTTCAGTGCCCTGGCATAGTCGTTCGTCGTCCCGGCCGGAATGATGCCGAGCTTCGGGCGATGCTTCAGCGGTGCGATTCCGTTGACGACCTCATTGATCGTGCCGTCGCCGCCGGCTGCAACAATCAGGTTGAATCCGGCCCTGGCGGCACGTTCGGCCTCGTTTTTGGCGGAATTCGGCTCCGGAGTCGTGGCATATGCACTCGTTTCATAACCTGCCCGCTCCAGAATATTCAAAATGTCGACAAGATTGTTCTTCATCGTTTCCCGGCCTGAAGTCGGGTTGTAGATGATTCGACAACGTTTTTGCATTTTATCACCTCAAGACAAGAAGCTGCCGGGTCCCGTAACCGGTCCCTCTCACAGCTTCCTGATCATTCTTTGAAATACAGAGTCAAAAACCTCTCTGACGGTTATCTTTCAGCAAGGCTTGCCATAAGCAGCTTGTTGACGACCTTCGGATTGGCCTTGCCGCGTGTCTGCTTCATGATGGCACCGACAAGGAAGCCGACGGCACGGTCCTTGCCGTTCTTGAAGTCTTCAATCGACTGCTCGTTGTTGTCCAGGACTTCATCAATGATTGGCTGGAGCTTTTCCGGATCGGACAGCTGGGCCATGCCCTTTTCCTCGACCCATGCCTTCGGATCGGTGTCGTTTTCAATGATCTGCTTGAAGACCTTCTTCGCAATCTTTGAGGAAATCGTCTCGTCTTCAATCAGTTTGATCATCGTTGCCAGGTGTTCAGGCGTCAGCGCCGTTTCCTGAAGCTCGACCTTGTTTGCGTTCAGGTAGGCGGAAACTTCGCCCATCAGCCAGTTGGCAGCAAGCTTGGCGTCTGCTCCGGCTGCAACGGTTGCTTCGTAGAAGTCAGACATTTCCTTTGTCTGCGTCA
>NZ_DAIUCE010000182.1:0-1868 GCF_036846325.1 Ligilactobacillus sp.
AATACGGGACAGGCTAGTTGCAATCGTCATTATCTTAAGCGCACTGGCCATGATGATTGCTCTCGTCATCCGTCTGTTCCTTGATTCCAGCTGGCGGGCCTGGCTCATGAACGGGATGCTTTCAGTAGAAGGCATGTTCTGCAGGACGATATTCGCCATGGCTGCGATGCATCTCATCAGCGGCTCCGAGGTGATGTCAGAAATCGTCCGGATGGGAATCTTCCGGCAGATGAAGTGAAAAACAGGAAACGTGGATACAGAACTCCGTCCGGGCTCTGTCTCCACGTTTCCTTTTGTTTCCGGAAGGCAGCGAGGCTGGTCTGTCCGGATGCTTCTTCAATTCACAAATCACCTGTTCTGAATGTTGTGTATCCTTCATAATAGTAGCTGTGGTCAATGCCCTTCATGTAGATTTCACGGCTGCCGGTATCCTTTTTCAGCGCATTTTTCAGAACGTGCTTTATTTCGATGTCCCGGATCGGGCTGCGTTCCATTGCAAGAAGGTAGTCTTCCTTGTCAACAAGGCTCCAGTCGATGACCATGCCTGTATTGTTTCCAAGTATATGGTCAAGCCAGATTCTGGTGCTGCGCCCGTTGCCTTCCCTGAAAGGATGGGCAATGTTCATTTCTACGTATTTTTCAACAATCTCGTCAAAGTCCGACTGAGGCATGGCATCGATGCCTTCAAGAGCCGCATTGAGATACATGACGGGCGCAAAGCGGAAGTTTCCCCTGGCAAGATTGACATTCCTGACTTTTCCTGCAAATTCATAGATGTCTTCGAAAAGATATCTATGAATTACCTGCAGCGTCTCGAACCTGCCGGCGGGAAGGTTAATCAATATTCCCTTGTCAAAGAGCTCTGCAGCCTTCTTTTTGCTGATTCTCTCTTCCTCACGGGCAAGAATGACCGAGTCCGTAATGCCGAGTTTGTTTGCAAGCGTCAAGATATCACCCCCTCAATATCATGCAATTATACCACAGATTCTCCTGTCAAATGCAGAGCCAGCTTCCGGATAAAAGAGGCTGGTAAAAACTCTGTCCTGAACAATTCTTCATCGAAGACTGGAATTTACGGGCAAATCCCAGAAAACGTCATTTTGCCCGTAATCCCGCCTTGGCGCCCTGATTGAGCAGACGATGCACAGCACTGCATTTTATAAAAAATGCCGGACAAACTCAGTCGAATTACGACCTCTGACATCATGTGCGGAGGAAATGTTGCCAGTGACTTCCGACCTCCGGGGACCGACATTTTCCTGCAGAAAAATTAAATTGTTCTTTAATGCGACATTAATTGTCGCATTGCTGCTGTAATATGAACGGGAGAAGATAATGTCAACTACCACCGATTAAAATCGGTGGCTTGTAGCTCACAAGCCTAACGGCTTAGAAGTAGTAACGCACTAACGTGCTTCTTCACGATGTGGCTACATCATCGGGTGGTTGACGACACACCCGTTTAGCCAACGAGATTTACTCACCGGCTGTTAATTTGTTGAAAGACGGGCGTTCATTGCCACTAACATATTGCGTGCCCAAAAGCTGAATGTTCATAGCGCCAATACGGTCATCGTTGGATTGATAACCGCAACGATCGCACACGTACAAATGTTGCTGATGATTACGGTTATTTTTGTAAATACGACCACATTTTGGGCATCGCTGGCTTGTGTATTTAGCTGAAACTTGAACCACTTCGCTTCCGACCAAATGAGCCTTGTAGGTCAAGAATTGTGCTAATTGATAAAAAGCCCATGAAACCTGCTCATAACGTTGTGTTTTTGTTACTTTTTCAGTTGCGAATCGCACATTTGCCAGATTTTCCAAAACGAAGAGGGTGTCTGCTCCATAACGATTAACGAGTG
>NZ_DAIUCE010000183.1:0-1847 GCF_036846325.1 Ligilactobacillus sp.
ATGTCCTCTTCATTTAAAAGCAGGTGGTGCGGTGCCACTTCGCAAGTCACGTTGATTCCGTGCTGTTTTGCCAGACGGACGAGCTCAACGCTTTCAACGGTCGAAACGTGACAAACGTGATAATGAACACCGGTTTCCTTTGCCAATAAGAGGTCGCGCGCAATCTGCGATGATTCGCTGATTCCCAGGATTCCGGGCAAGCCGAGTTCTTCAGCCCGTTTGCCAGCATTCATCACGCCGCCGAACAGTAATGAATTGTCTTCAACGTGCGCAACAATCGGCATGTCGATTTCAGCAGCAGCCTTCATCGCAAGGTACATCGTTCCAGCTGTTTGAACTCCGCAGCCGTCATTGCTGAACCCGAATGCGCCCGTTTCCTTCAAGGCTTCATAATCGACGCGTTCTTCTGATTTCAATCCCTTTGTAATTGAAGCGTACTGCAGGACATGAACCGCACCGTCTTTTTCGTTCAAATCCAGCATATGCCGTAATTTTTCAGGCGTATCCGGAACAGGATCAAGGTTTGGCATCGCACAGACCGTCGTATATCCGCCATGTGCGGCTGCCATGCTGCCTGTTTTAATCGTTTCCTTGTACGTGAAACCAGGTTCTCGGTAATGAACGTGAACGTCTACCAAACCCGGTGCAACCAAAAGCCCTGATGCATCAAACGTTTCATCGATGTTATCCGTCAAATCCGCCAGATCCTGACCGAGAGCCTTAATCTTGCCGTTTTCAATCAAAATATCCTCATCAGTAAATTTACCGGCTTGATAAACCGTGCCGTTCTTAATAAGCGTTCTCATTATTCCAAACCTCCCAGCTTGCGTCCGCGCATCACTGCCTCAATCATTGCCATTCTCATGAAGACACCGTTTTGCATCTGAACTTTGAAACGGGACTTGTCTGATTCGACAAGTTCTGACGCAAGTTCGACGCCACGGTTGATCGGACCGGGATGCATGATGATTGCATCGTCTTTCATTTTTGCATATCGTTCTTCGTTAATGCCGTATTTCTCATGATATTCTTCAGGATTAAAGGAACCCTCGTTTGAATCTCCGTCATGACGTTCGTGCTGAACTCTAAGAAGCATCATCACGTCCATTTTTTCAACCAGTTCATCGACCGGGAGATATTTGCCGTATTTTCCGAATTCGTCAGAATACCAGTATTCAGGCCCTGAAAAATACACTTCTGCGCCAAGCTGCGTCAAAAGCTCCATATCGCTTCTTGCAACGCGTGAATTCGTCAAGTCGCCGATAATCGCAACCTTCAATCCTTCAAATCTTCCGAAATGGTCATGAATCGTCATCATGTCGAGCAGACATTGGGATGGATGCTGTCCGCTGCCGTCGCCGGCATTTACAATTCCGATATCAAGCGTTTGATTATCGGATGTTTCAATCAAATCGTTGTAATAATCATTTTCCCTATGGCGGATAACTGCTAAGTCCAGTCCGATTGCATCCATTGTCAAAAGCGTATCGTAAAGCGTTTCGCCCTTCTTGACCGAACTGTGTGCCGGATCAAAGGGAATAACGGTCAAGCCCAGTTTTCTTTCGGCCATCTCAAAACTAGTGTGAGTTCTTGTCGAATCCTCAAAAAACATATTGACCGCATACACCGGATTAGTCAATGCTTCAGGAATTCCGCCGTGTTTGAAATATTCAGCTCTTTCAATCAATGCGGAAACGTCATCGTTTCTCAAATTTTCAATCGTTACAAAATGCGGTAATCTAACAGCTTTCTTTTCGATGTTCATTCTTGTCTGTCCTTTAATCTTTAATTTAAAAAAAAGATCTGAATCCAAAATCAGATCCAGATCTGCAAAGGTCCGCCAGAAC
>NZ_DAIUCE010000184.1:0-1835 GCF_036846325.1 Ligilactobacillus sp.
CTTCGATTACAATCACGTCATAGTTCCTGACTAAGTCAGTTGTCAGCTTATGAAGATAGTCTCTGCGCTTATTGGCAATCTGTTGCTGGCAGCGGGCTTTATTGACCCTTGCACGCTTTCAAAAAATGGACGCTGCCCGTATGATCATCAGTTCATACGGGCTTCATTTTTTTCAGTGCGTGGCTCTGAAGGAGCGTGCACTGGATCTGGGTGACAAGGTAGACTATTTTCGACAAAATCCAGAATTCCGGTCTGCTTTCCCCGTTATATCCTGAGTTTGAGTTCCTGACAGATGTTTGTCCAAAACAAAAACACGTATGACCACAATTATGAATCATACGTGTTTCAAATTTAAGACAGAGTTTTTTTTCCCAGTCCCTCGTTATTTTCAGTTCAGGCTCTTTAAGAAGTCCGTTTCGTGACGGAATGCGACTGTCTTCATGTTGAGCAGATCCGTTGCCGTAATGTTGTGAGAAACGGCATTGCCGCCGTATGTCCCCGTACCAAGCGTCAACGATGGCGTCAAGTTGTTGTAGAGGCCGCCGACACCGCCGAGTGCGGACGGCGTGTTGACCAGGATGCGGCAGGCTGTCATTTCAATGGCAAATTTAACGATCAGGTTATGATCTTCGGAATGAATGGCAGCAGTATGGCCGCGTCCGCCGTAATCAAGCAATTGCTGACAGATGAAGAATGCTTCCTTGGCATCCTTTGCCTTGTACATGCTCAGGACAGGTGACAGCTTCTCGGCTGAAAGCGGGTACTCTCTGCCGACACCGTCAAGTTCTGCAACGATGATGCGTGTATCAGCCGGAACTTCAAGGCTGCACAACGTTGCGATTTCCTTGGCGCTCTTGCCGGCCAGCATGCCGCGAACCGTGCCGCGCTTTTCATCGATGAACGCCTTGCTGAATTCAGGCACTTGTTCATCGTCCAGGAAGTATGCTCCGTGACCCTTGAGCAATTCCTTGACTTCATCATAGATTGAAGCATCAACGACGATTGAGTTTTCGGAAGCGCAGATCATGCCGTTGTCAAAAGTCTTCGACGTTACGATGTCGTCAATTGCCTTCGTAACGTTTGCGCTTTCGGCAACGTAGGCCGGGCCGTTGCCGGGACCGACGCCCAGGGCAGGCTTGCCGGAAGAATATGCGGCACTGACCATGCTCGGGCCGCCCGTTGCAAGAATCAGGCTGACGTTTGGATTATGCATCAAGGCCGTCGTTGCTTCAAGACTAGGTTCTTCAATCCACAAGACGCTGTCCTTTGGAGCACCTGCGGCTTCAGCAGCAGCTTCAACCAGCTTGCCTGCCATTACGCAGCTCTTCTGTGCCTGCGGATGGAACCCGAAGACAATCGTATTGCGTGTCTTAAGAGCAATCATAGATTTGAAAATGACGGTTGAAGTCGGGTTCGTCACAGGTGTCACACCGGCAATGACGCCCATCGGTTCAGCGATTGAAACAAGGCCCTTGTCTTCGTCCTCGCTGACGACGCCGACTGTCTTTACATCCTTTAAGCTTTCCCAGATGCATTCGCTGGCAAAGATATTCTTCGTAACTTTGTCAGCCACGACGCCACGACGCGTTTCCTGAACGGCAGCCTGTGCAAGTTCCTGGGCGTGTTCCTTGCCGGCTTTTGCGATTGCCTCACAGATTCTGTCAACTTGTTCCTGAGTAAACGTTGATAAAATTGCCTGAGCATGCTGTGAACGCTTGATTAATCCATTTACCATCTCTGCAGCTTGTGTATTTTCTTCAGCCATAAACAAATCCATCTCTTTCTATCCACAAATTGATCTTTATAATTGAATACAACTCTAGTATAATATTTTT
>NZ_DAIUCE010000185.1:0-1820 GCF_036846325.1 Ligilactobacillus sp.
CCGCCTTGTCTATCACTCACACGTGATTAAGATCAAGGGAAAGTCATACCGTTTAGCATCGGTCAGTTCTTAAACCGCCCAAATCATACATTTTTAAACCGCCCTTTTTCGACAATTTTATTCCGCCCTTGACAGTGCGTCTTTTCGCCCCAAAACATCAACTATTTTCTTGTACTCCAAAATGTCATTTTCTCTATTGTCACGAATGTCTGCATTCGTTTGTCGATGTTGTTCACGTTAGACTTTCGATTCGTTTCTCCACTCCTTAGTGTGTGCATTCTGCACGCCCCTTCCGTCCTCCGGAAAATATTCAACAATGCAGCGACAGTTATCATGACGGCGATAGATTTCCTGTTTAACTGGATAATCGTACGTCCCCGCCAGATTTGCACACCATTTGCAGCCGTTGCCGGCATATCTTCTGACGATTTTCGGCTGCAACCCTGCGCTGGCGTGGAATTCAACGTTTTTAGCAATTGTGTCATCAACAACGGATTGCGTGAAATTAGCAATCGGACTGCCCATGACGAACTTGTCATTTTCAAAATCACCTTTGGACAGGCGCTCAATCAAACCGTCAACCTTATTCTGATCAATGTTCGGTGTTATCACTCTGGTTCATGCGCATGAACTGTTCTTGCGTCACTTCTCTGACCGTTTTACCGGACATACGCGGTGTGTGGCCCTTGCGGAATTCCTCACGCACGGAATCCTTGACCGATTCCGTGTAATCGATAAAAGCCTTGACATTTGCGTATGTCGTATCCGCATTGTCTGAAACAAGGAAGCCGAGAACGTCAGACGGGACCGACAGACCGGAATCACGAAGAACCTGATCTGTCTCGTCAAGCGTTTTGCGGTGCGCAATCTGCGCTTCAAGCTCTGCGATTCGCTTGTCCTTCTCGTCTGTATCCTTTTTGGCCTTATCCTTGTCGGACAGTTCCTTGACTGATTTGCCGGATTCGAGCTGCTTGATCTTGTCAAGTGCTTCTTCCAGCTGCTGCTTGTAGCTGTTCTTTTTGGACTGCTCCGCTCCGATTCGTTTCTGGAGCTTTTTGACAATCTCGTCGGCGTCAACTTTCTTCTGTTCCGGTTCAGTCTTTTCCGGCTCGTCAGCCTTTTGTTCCGGAGCAGTTGCCGTTGCCTTTACGTCAGCTACTGTTTCATCTGTTACTGTTGCATCGTTATCCATGATGTTACCTCGCGTTTTAAGGCCTGGGAGCCTGTAGTCTCGGTTGTTCTTTTAGCCCTGCAGCTCGGAAAAAGGGCATAAAAAAAGACGGTCAACCCGTCTTGAATACTATTTTAAAAGCGGAAGCCAGTTTCCAACTTCTTTGAAAACATTGTATGCTTTAATCATCATCGAATTTTCCTTAAGATATTGTAGCCCTAAACTTGTAATTTCCAATTTGTTTATACCAGTTACAATCCTGCCGCTTTTCGTTGATGTTATCCGTACACCTTTAATGTGACCATCATCTGAAAGCATTGACAATGTTTGGTAAAATTGCCTGTTCGAAATATTGAGTGTATCAGGTGAGAGAACATCCACATCTACATCAATAATCAGCCACTCCCCATAGCGCACGACTCAATTCCAGGATATTCTTTTAAAATATTAACAAGCGTAGATATAACATACTCTTTAGAGTAAATATTACCAAAAGTGTATGGCATCTCCGTAATATTAGCTTTGTAACTATGTTTTTCAACAGTAACCGTCGCTTCTTCAAAATCAGAAAAAACAGAATAAATCCATCTCTCTTTCTGGTCCTTCTTCAATTCGTATCCTAAAAAATTCATGCCTTACCCTCCTTCCA
>NZ_DAIUCE010000186.1:0-1806 GCF_036846325.1 Ligilactobacillus sp.
GTGTCGGCAATACGGAATTTGTTTCAAAGGTTGACGCGCGCGACTACCTTGCGCCTGGCTCAAAGGTTCAGATGGGCTTCGACATCAACAAGGCGCACTTCTTCGACAAGGATTCAGAATTGTCAGTATATTAGAATCAGACACCTGGTATCTCAAAGAGGCTTCGGAATTGCTCCGCGGCCTCTTTTTCTGCATTCTATAAAATGCAGTGCGTGTTCTCAGACGCGGATTTGTGTCGCTTAAGCACAGATAATGACCGCTTGGACCGAATTTGTTTACAGTAAATTTAAAAAATGGTTAAATTGAAAATGTAAAGAGGTGAGAGGATGAAGGTTCGAGTTGAGATCGGCACTGAGGTTTCGGAAAAGGAAATCGTTTTGAGAGCGAACGAGTATGATGAAGAGGTCGAACGGATGCTGTCAATGCTGCAGGAGATTCAAAGGACGCCGCAGCTGATTTTCTATAAGGACAGCACGGAATATTTCTTTTCCGCGGATAGGATTTTGTTTTTCGAAACAGGCGAGAGGCAAGTTTACGCTCATACGAAAAATGATGTTTTTCTCGTCAAGCACAGGCTTTACGAATTGGAGGACATTCTGAACGGAAAGTTCATGCGGATTTCCAAGTCGACAATCGTCAATCTCAGTCAGGTATTCGCTTTGACGCAGTCTTTGTCAGGCTGTTCGATTCAATTTGCGGATACGCACAAGCAGGTTTATGTGTCGAGAAGATATTACAGGCTGTTGCGTGAACGCATGCAGGAAGTGAGGGAAAAAATATGATGAAGAAGAGATTTTGGGGCGTGCTTTTGATTCTGGCTGCGGTTGCCTTGGTCATCAGTCGCCTGGGATTGAAATACAGTGTGCCACTTGGCTTTTGGCAGGTTGTCGGAACGCTGTTCTTCGGGGCCGGGCTGATTGAGGGATTGAGCAAGAGAAAAATCGGAACAAGTGTTTTTTCGATTGCCTTTCTGCTGATCATCTATCAGGACCAGCTCAATCTGAGAAGCGTCGGATCATGGACGATTATTGGGGCGGCTTTGTTGATTACAATCGGTTTGAACATGCTTTTCAAGCAGCGTTTTCAGTTCTGGTATGAAAATTTTTCGTCAGGAAAGAATTACATTATTTACGGGGATGACGAGAAAATGGAAGAAAGCAAAGGGTATGAGGAATTTACCGAAAATGAAGCTGGATCGACAATCAAAGTCAGTTCATTCCTGAACACGACGTCAAGGTATATTCAATCGCAGGACCTCAGACGAATCGACGTCAAGTCCAATCTCTCGGATGTCAATCTGTATTTGGACAACGCCATGCTCCAGGACGGTCACGCAACGGTCAAAGTTGACGTTTCCTTAGGCGACGTCAACATTTACGTGCCGAGGTCATGGGAAGTCAACAACAGCGTCGACGCCTTCCTGGCAGACGTGAGATTTGTCGGCATGCCGTCCGGCGAAGGAACGCAGATTCTTAAAGTCGAAGGAAGCGTCCGCCTTGGTGACGTCAAGATTCACTACGTATAGTTTCGGGGAATGTGTGAAGCGGATTCATGCTGAGCTTGACTTATGAAAATAATCAGACGTTTGCAATGGATGTGCAGAAGTCGCTGATGAGATGAATGATTCGTTTCAAGGCGGAGGAATTGTCATTTAAGAAGAGACCGGGGAAAAATTACGTCTCGGGCAAAGGTCCCGGATGGTTTGCGGTTAATTGCAATCATCCGGGACTTTGTTTGTGTATGCGGCGTTAAATGTGTGCTTTGGCCGCAACCAGGGGCTGCCATTTACGGGCAAATCCCTAAAAT
>NZ_DAIUCE010000187.1:0-1789 GCF_036846325.1 Ligilactobacillus sp.
CGGTCGTCCAAAGCTTGCGTACGGGGTCATGAGCGCTCGCTTCCACACCTTGTCTTAATCAGGCTCAGACCAGCAACAAGGCTCATGATAAGTTCGAGCCACGTCGCGACTGCGCTTTCGCTGATTGCTCGTGCCCCTCCTTATCTACCGCCTTGTTAAGCGGCTGGTCTTCGCACCTTGATAATCGGGTTTCGCCTCACACCCCCCTTGTCCCAAGCACCCTTGCTCGGGCAAGACGAGCTTACCCGTCGCAAGCGCGACTTGGATACGCGGGGGCTGAGCGTTCGGCTCCACACCTTGTTTTACTTTGCCAAATTGAAGTGTTTCTCAACCTTTGCAACGATTTCATCAATTGCGCCGGCATGATCCAAATCAATGTCGGACACGATCCTTTCGCCTTCAAGGCGGCCGGCAATTGCTTTTTCATATTGTTTTGGAACAACAGTCACGCCATCCTTGCGGTATGTTCCCCTCAAGGCATGGCCATCATATTCGATTGGGGAAACTTCAAAGTCCGCACCCAGCCTGTCTGCCAGACTATTGATCTTTTCCTGATCAAACACGGTTGAACCTTGATTGACGTAGCCCATTTCAAGCGAAGCGGGAACAACAACGTTTACAGCAAATTTTTCGTTCATAATATTCATTCCTCCAAACCGTTAAATCTTAATGACAAGTCTAATGATAACGCTTTCAACTAAAATAGTCAACTCTTTAGTAAAGCGCTTTCGACAAAAGCCGGGGAGAGTCTGCAGTTAAATTCGACTGCGATTCCGGCAGGATTAGTTGAGCAGACGCCGGGCAGCACTGCATTTAGCAAGAAGATTAGTTCTACATTTATCAGAATTTAAAAATGCCGGACAAATTCAGTCGCAAATCGACCGGGTTATAATGCCCTTTGAGTATACAGATGAAAAAGAAAATTCACTGTATGCTTGGAGGGCATTTTCATATGGGAAGAAAATCGAAATATTCTGCTGATTTTAAGCTGATGATCATTCATGAAGCAGAAACATTGGGAATCACTAGAACATCAAGGAAGTATTCCATATCAGACCATACCATCAGAACCTGGAAGCTCATTTATAAGTATCAGGGTATTCTGGGTCTGAAACCCACGCATTCAAATAACACATATTCCAGAGAATACAAGGCATCGCTGGTTGAAGAATATCAGAAGTCAGATGAGAAGCTTGAAGAGTTCGCCATCAGACACGGGTTGAGAGGCCGTACCCAGCTGAGTCAATGGATTATGGGGTATAATGAATCTATCTTAGAGGATCACAGATCCGGAAAGCGAGATTCAGGAATGAAGGGCAGAAAGACAACTTTTGACGAACGGCTGGAAATCATTGAACAGCTGATAAGACACGATGTTGACTACAACTGGGCGGCTGAACATTACAATGTCAGCTATAATCAGGTCTACGGATGGTATCGGAAGTACACTGAAAGCGGCAACAATCCGGAATCGCTGCGTGACCGCAGGGGAAAGACCAAACCGGAATCAGAACTCACTGAACTGGACCGGTTGAAGAGGGAAAACAAACTTCTCAAGGCCAGACTTCATCAGAAGGAAATGGAGATAGCCTTCGCAAAAAAATTCGTCGAAATAAGCAACAGGGAGGCGAAAAAGGAATCAGGCAGAAGACCATCAGGAAACTGAACGAGGAATGTGGATGGTCAATCAGTGAACTGTGCAGAACAGCCGGAATAACCAGAGATGCATACTACAAGTGGCTCAAACGTGGAACAAGTAATCATCAGCAGGAACAGTCAGACCTTCTTT
>NZ_DAIUCE010000188.1:0-1778 GCF_036846325.1 Ligilactobacillus sp.
CTTTTCATATGCCTGTGGAGCATTCTGAAGCTTTTCAAGATAAGCCTGCTTTTCTGCAAGGTTCTTCTTTGCGCTTTCGAGTTCGGCTTTTGCTTTCGTCAGTTCTGCATTTGCAACGTTGGCTTGAGCCTTTGCGCTTTCGAGAACCGTCTGCTTTTCGGCAAGGTTCTTCTTTGCGTTTGCAAGTTCCGCTTTTGCAGTTTCAAGCTGACTTTCTGCCAAAGCAATCGTGTTTGATTCGTCCTGCGTGAGTGCACGGGTCTTTTCATTTGAAAGAATCACGTATTTGATGTCGTTATAAGCCTCTTGAGCACTTTCAAGGTCTGTTTCGGCCTTCCTGACCGCTTTTTGGGCTTGGTCTGCCTCATATCTTGCCTTGATAAATGCTTCGTTTTTGGCATTTGCTTCATCGTGTGCTTTTTGGTCTGCCTTGGATTTTTCTTTTAACGTTTCCTGGGCATCGTTTTCAGCGATTCCCGCTTTTTCCATTTCGGCTTTTGCCTCGTCCATGGCTTGTTTCTTTGTCTGAACGCTTGCCGTGTAGGCATCGACCGTCTTTTGAGCCTGCGTTCTGTTGTTTTGAGCCGTTTCGAGCCTGTTTTTCGCATTTTCGAAGTCAAGCTGGGCTTTGTCGGCTGAAAGCGTTGCTTTATTGAGATTGTTTCGAATCTGTTTTTGAACGTTCGTCTCGCCGTTCACTTCGGACTGCTTTTCCAAAAATGCTTTTTCAGCTTGAGCCTTTGACTTTTCCGCAACGTTAAAGTTTACTTGAGCCTTGCTCGTTTCTGCCTTCGCATTGTTCAGATTGTTCTGAAGCGTTGCATAAGGGTTGTTGATTTCCTGTTTTCCGCCCGCCTGTTCGAACATCTTTTCACTTTCATCACCGGTTTTGCCGTTGTCCCAATCCGCATACTTCATCACGCCCGTTACGTTGTCAACCGTATACGGAATCAAATGGAAATGAAGATTCGTGATTCCCTGGACATAGCTTGTCGATACGCCGAAGAACGTTTCGGATACCGTTCCGCTGTCGAGATAGAATTCATTGATAGTCAGTCCCAGCAGCGATGTTGTATGTCCGCATGCATTGTTGTCCCGCAAGTCGTCCATCAGCTGTCCGAGCACGGCATGTCTGGCAAAGACTTTCAGTTCGTACAAATTGGTGAACTTGTCGTAGCTAAGGTCCAGGGTTTCGTCAGAGTCACGCATGCCGAACTTTGTTGTTGCTTTTTGAATCCCCCAGTAATCATGAGCTTTGTCAAAAGTGTTCCAGTCATCGGAAACGTATTGTTTGGCAATGGTATTCGAAATGTCAAGCATGCCTTTCGTCACGATGACTTTGCCGACATACGGTGTAAGTCCCAGCTGGTCGCGGACGTCGTTTATGAGTGTAGCCACGAAATTGGAAAGGTCTTCCCGAACCGCCTGTGACAGGTTGTTCAAATCAATCGTGACGTTTTTGTCAGCTTCATCGCCGAAATATGCTTCTTCATTGAGTTTGTAATCATCCTGCAACGACCAGAGCAAGTCGTGTTCAGCCTTTCTGTATGCATTTTCAAGGTCATCCGTCTTTCCGCCGTTCATATAATCGTGATAAGACTTGATGAATGTCTGAGCCTTCTGCTTGGAGGCATCACTTACGATGACCCTGTTCTTTTCAAGGTTTGCAGCCGCATCCTGTGCTTTCTTTTCGTTTGCCTTCGCATTGTCCAGTGCTTTTTGTGTTGCGGTATAGTCGGTCAAAGTCTTGTCGTATGCTTGCTTTGCCAGAGCATATT
>NZ_DAIUCE010000189.1:0-1725 GCF_036846325.1 Ligilactobacillus sp.
CCTTGCCGACGTTGCTGACGACCTATTTTTCGACGTTCGAGACGTAACCGCCCTGTTCACTCTTCAATGTTTCCAGAAATTCAAGCGGAGCATAGTAATTGCAGGCTTCGACAAGCTGACGGTCTTCAGCTGATAACCCCGCTGTATCTTTCACGTATTCGCTGCTGATTTCCTTTTCGTTGCGAGCAGGTCTTTCAAGAGCCGATTCAAATTCTTCGTTGACGTATCGCTTGAATAAGGTGAAGTCGACCTTGTTGCTTGCAACGTTAAAGCTTTTTTCAAGCTGCTTGACAATCTGCAATTCATCCAAGCCATACAGCAAAACCATTGTCTTTACCTCATCCAAATGCCCCATTACTTCTTTTTCTTCGACAAATGAATGTTGCAAAAGCTGTTTGAAGTATTTGAGGTCAAAATTCAGTTCGCTCTTCTCCAAAAGGGATTCGTTCCTGTTAAGGTTAATCCGAAAATCTTGAAGTTTCTCTTTTCTGACGTCAAACACGTCAGCCAAGGTCTTGGTAATTTCCTTTGAATTGTCTGCATAGGCAAAAGGCTTTGGTGCAAACAACTGCTTCAGCTGAGCATGTCGCCTTTTTCCGACGCTTGACAGAAGCAGCGTATCCAAAACGGCCTGTTTAAAGAACTCCTGACCGCTAAGCGGAAGCATCAACTGATAGATTATCCTGCGATCGCTGTCGTCATCATGAACGAAAGTCCGCAACAGACCAAGAGCCTCTAATTTGCAGCAGGCACTATAGAATCGCGGAATTTCCATATCCAAGGTTTTCAAAATATCTCCAATTTCAGGAAGATGACCGCTTTTCCTTGGAACGGTTGTCGCTGAATAAGCCAAAGTCGCATGAACGGCTGCTGCATCCGCCCCCATAATTGGCTGATACAGAAAGATCACCGTTTCGGAAGACAGCAAACTCTTTCTTTCCTCAGAACAAATTATGCATCTGTCTTTGGGAGAAAGAATATTCAATCCATTTTCCATCGACTCACATCCCTTTTACTTTCTGGCATCTGAGCCTCTTTCCTTGTCTTCGCGCGCCATCAGTTCCTGAAGCTCGTTCACAAAGGCTCCCATATCCTTAAATTCGCGGTACACGCTGGCAAAGCGAATATAGGCAACGTCGTCAACCTTGGCCAAAAGATCCATTACGTATCCTCCAATCAACTGGCTGGAGACTTCATTGCTTCCGGCGGCACGAACCTTGCTTTCGACCTGATCGACCAAATTCTGAATCGCATCCATCGGTACCGGACGCTTTTCTGCAGCACGCATCACTCCGCGCATGATCTTTTCGCGATTGAACTCTTCGCGAAGACCGTTCTTCTTTACGACAAGCAGCGGAGCAGCTTCAATTCTCTCAAAAGTCGTGAAGCGATAACCGCAGTTTTCACACTCGCGTCGCCGTCTGATGGCGTGACCATCATCAGCAGGACGACTGTCGACTACTCGCGAGCCGTTCTTATGGCAATGTGGACATTTCATTAGTTTAAGGGCGGGATACCAACGTCTTTGATCGTTGGAAGGATGGTCCGCAACTTCAAGAAGTCGTCCCGCCTCTCCTTTCTTCTTTTTTGTTTGCTTGCGGTCAACCGGCAAGCATTTCGTCTGTTAACGTCTGGATTGTTTCCTCTGTACCCCACATATCCGTTTATCTGTGAACTACTCGGCCATAAATGACCGAGCTTCTGGGAACACGAAGTAGTATTCAG
>NZ_DAIUCE010000190.1:0-422 GCF_036846325.1 Ligilactobacillus sp.
CGGTGGCAATCGTCTCCGGGATGAGCCGCTCATCCAGAAACGGCGTCGTCATCAAGACGGGAGACGTCCTGGAAAAGCTCGCAACGGCTAAAACTGCTGCATTTGACAAGACAGGAACCATTACCAGCGGAAGACTGAGTGTCGACAAGGTAGTTGCGCTCAAAGGCTTTGACAAGAAGGCGCTGCTCGAACTGGCAGCAAGTTCCGAACAGTCATCAAATCACATTCTTGCGCGTTCTCTTGTCTCCTATGCACATGACCATGGCATTGACCTCGATACTCCCGAGGAACTGCAGGAGGAAACAGGCAGGGGAATCAGAGCAAGAATCAATGGTCATGAAGTCATGGTCGGCAAGCTCAGATATGTTGCACCGGGCCATGAAATGCAGGCTCTGAAGGAGACTGCCGTCTACGTTTCAGTT
>NZ_DAIUCE010000190.1:432-1701 GCF_036846325.1 Ligilactobacillus sp.
CAGGGATATGTCGTCTTCACTGACCGCCTGCGTCCGGAAGCTCCGGAAACCATGGAGTCACTGAAGGAACACGGCGTTGAACATCTTGTCATGCTGACGGGCGATCAGATGGCAATCGCTGAAAGAATTGCTCCGCAGGTTGGAATTACCGACGTCAGGGCCGATCTGCTTCCAACAGATAAAATCAATGCCTTGAAGAATGTTTCAGAAGACAGGCGTCCGATCATCATGGTCGGTGACGGCGTTAATGATGCTCCTTCGCTTGCAACGGCCGATGTCGGGATTGCCATGGGTGCCAACGGATCGACGGCAGCCAGTGAATCAGCCGACGTTGTCATTTTGAAAGACGACCTGTCAAAAGTCTCCAAAGCAGTCATAATTGCGCAGGATACCATGCGCATTGCCCGTCAGGCGGTCCTGATCGGCATCTTCATCTGCATCGGTCTGATGCTGATTGCAAGCACAGGCGTCATTCCGGCACTTGTCGGTGCAATGTTCCAGGAAGTCATCGATACGGTTTCCATTTTGTGGGGACTGCGTGCAAGGTATTCGAAGGAAAGGTATCATAAGGAAAACAAGAATCATCATAGCAAGCCCCATGGGACAACTCCTCTAGTGAACTGAGCAGGAATCAAAAGGACCACTCTGCATTGATTATGCAAGGTGGTCCTTTTGTTATTTGTTCATGATTTTCTTCTGATACTGCAGCCAGCAGAACCTGTAAAGAGGGTATCCCATTTTAAGCAGTATGAATGCAAGTCTGTCGCGCTTTGGTGTCTTCGGATCCTTTGCAACAGTCCTGCTGTTTTCCATGACATAGGAAATGATTTCGCGGCGCTTTTCATCCACTTCATCTCCTGTGGCATTGAGCATCTGATTGAGTGTACTGAGTCTTGCGTATACCTGTCGTCTCAGAACAGCAGCCTGAAGATCCGGATATACACCAAGCACATCCCTTGCCATCTTGTCCGTCATCTCAAGCATGTCAAGCTTGTTCATGCTGAAAGCGCCATTGACGATTGAGTTGTTGTGGAAGTTATAAGTGTACTTTGAATCATAACCCACCGCAATCTCATCGCACTGAAGCATCAGTGCATACGTTGTTCCGATGTCTTCAAAGAGCTTTCCCGCCGGATATTCAACACTGTCGAAGAGATCACGACGGTAAAGCTTTGCCCATGCCGACGTGTCAATCACGTCATGATACAGCATCCTCTCAAGGCATTCTCTGTTCGGCATCTTCTCATCGCCTTCTGAACCCAGGTCCTT
>NZ_DAIUCE010000191.1:0-1663 GCF_036846325.1 Ligilactobacillus sp.
TTGGTCAACAACGTCATCAGTCTTGACTTTGACCTTGACGACAAACTGACGATCGTCGGTACAAGGGGCAGAATTGTCATTCAAGACTACCTTGATCCGGACAATGTTGTCGTAATAACGCCTGACGGGACCAGACGCCTGACTAATCAGAATGAACTTGATTCAGGCATCAATGTGCTTGATCACGTTTCGGACTGCATCTCCTCCAAAAAGACGTCAAGTCCGGTTCTCACGAAGAAAATCACGGTCAAGACCGTTGAAATCATCAGCAGCCTTTACAGCCAATGGTATGGTGATCCGCTTAACTGATCCGTCTTCAACTGGAAAATGCAGTGCTGCGAATCACCTTCCTCATTAGTGAGCCGTGACGTGATTACGCTTGTGGTCATGAATAAAAGAGAGCGTAAAAAGCTCTGTCTTAAGTTTAAAACGCGTACGATTCATAATTTCATTTTTATGAATCATACGCGTTTTTGATTTAACTGGATATCTGTCAGGCATTCAAATTCAGAGGCGTGACAAAGTGTCGCTGCAGCTTATCTACTCCAAAAGCAGCCCAAAATTCTGGATTCCGTCCAAAACAGTCTGCTTTGTCATCCCGATGCAGCGCCCGTGACTCAATCAAAAGACACGCACTGAAAAAAAGAAACCGGAATTTTACCCCGGTCCCTCTTTATTATTTCAGCAGCTGCTGCATACTGGACAACAGCATAACGACTGACGGAAGCAGATTGTTTAAAAAATGCACTGAAATGGAAGCTGCCAGATTCTTTTCCTTGTTGTACGTTGCGGCCAGAATAATTCCCATCACCACGTACATCACCCAGCTGATGAGATTCGTCGATGAATGAATCGATCCGAAAACCAATCCGCTCAGCAGAATTGCAAATACCGGCTGATCGGTGAAGAAATAATCCATCAGAAATCCCCTGAACACCAATTCTTCAACAATCGGAGCAGCAATGGCAGTCATGAAGACCATCATCAAACTCGTATTCACAGAAATGCGGAAGAGTTTTTCAATTGCGGCATCGTTTGCAGTTTGCTGCGTCATAAAGGATCCGATGATTATCTTGGCAGCCATCAGCACGATGAACCCGATGATGATCGTGTTGATTTCCTTCCCCTTCGGCTTCCAGATGATCCTTCTTTCAGGATGGCGCCGTTGCAGATAAGTAAACAGGATAAACGTCACTGCAACGTATCCTCCGACAAAAATCATCCAGGTCAAAATATAGACGATTGGTCCATTGACGTATTTAAGCAGTAATTTCGGCAGGGAAAGCGCAAACTGCGGCAGCTCAATCAGACCGAACAACAAGCACAGTTTGACTGCGCGCCAGCCATAGAGTTTTATTTTAGCCACTGCATTTTTCAATCACATCACCTTTTTCTGATCAGATTTATTGTTTCCTTCAATTATATCATATTGCCCGATTATGGCGAATATGCTGCGAGTTTACGGGCAAATCCCAAAAATCGTCGTTTTGCCCGTAATCGTGAGCTGGAATTTACGGGCTCATGAGCGCTCGGCTCCACACCTTGCCTAAATTGGGTTCGAAGCAGCATTCGCCTGGAGCTAAGCACTGTCTTCCTGGACGAGTTTCACTCGCCTGCGTCAGACAGAAGCTTAGCTTACGGCTCATAACCGCTGCTTCTCACA
>NZ_DAIUCE010000192.1:0-1663 GCF_036846325.1 Ligilactobacillus sp.
CATTGTTCATCCTCCTGGTGTTTTTTGTTTTTGTCTAATTTAAATTATACCTGGGAGATGAGCACTTGGCTCTCTTTTTTTATCAATTTACACCATTATACGGGCATAACCGATGAAGTCATCACTTACTGCATAAATTCGCTGAAATCATGGTTAATGATTTCCCGGCATGAAAAAATGCCATTGTCATACGAACATTTGAAGATGGCGCAATTTTTGATGCCACGCTTGTAGTGTGCAATGTTATAATCTTCAAACGATCGAATGAAGTTGGCGCACGCTGCACCATGAGAAACTGCCAGAATATTTTGCCCCTCTGCATTTTCCATAACATCGGTCAGCGTCCTGACGATTCGCTGCATCAGTTCGTCCTGCGTTTCGCCACCGAAATTTCTTAAAGAAATCCCCGTAAGGAAACGGTGGATTCAAACACTCGTCCTTGCCTTCAAATGCTCCGAAGTTCCATTCCTTCAGACGCACGTACGGCAACTTCTGCCTGCCTGATTCCGACTTCAGTCAAGGGTGCATCGCACCAACCCTGAATCTTGTGCTGCACGTTAAACAGCATCTGCCCATGTCGCATAATGTATAAAGTCTTCATAGAAATCCCTCCAAGATATTACTGCAGTTATTATAAAACCTTCGAGTCAGCTTCAATCAAGGAATATTTTCAGCCTTTTGCTGCAATTTTTTTCAAATACTCATACATTTCCCGACTATGGGAACGCTCTCTGACAAAAAGTTTCCGCAACGCCACATCACGAATTTCTGCTTCCTTGAAAAAACTTTGTTATTTGTCCTTCAACCCCATTTTTCAGATTGCTTCTCAACCTATTCTTTCAGAGAAGATTCTCCTCAATTCCTTTATTTCTTCCTCGGACAACACATCTTCGTCAATCAACACAAACTGGTTCGCAACGTTCTTCAAGTAGAAATAATTCCTGAACTCCCCCCACTCCCTGTAGGCATCCCATGAATCTCTTCCGCTGCCGACCTGTGATTCAAACCCGATTCCGTCTTCATCAATATGGTAAATCCGGTATCCTGACGTCAGATTTCTATCCATGCGCTTCGTTCTCTGATCGATGAAGTATCCGCGCATGCTTAGGACAAGCATGACAGTGATTACGAAAAACACTGCAAAAAGAACGGATCTCAGAGTTCTTTCGGTCTCAACCGTCAATGCAAGCCATGCAAAATACAGTGTCAAAATCCCGGTAACTGCCACTGCAGCCATTTTCCTGCCCTTGTTTCTTCTGAGCATTATCTCCCTTAAGACTTCAAGCAGTTCCTCTGTAACCTCAACTCGACAGTTAATCATTTAGAATCCCCCGTTTCATACCTTTTATATCGTTTATCCTCTTCAAAGAGTTCTGCGCCCCTTTCAAGCAGTCTCTCATCCAGGGGCCTTTTCGTGATTCCCGAAAGATGGACAATCCCGATTCCCCGGGTGTATTCTTCCAGAGCCTGCATAAAGACGGCCTTGACGCCGATGTTTGTCATCAAAGGGTCAACATCCTTCTTCAACGCTCTTGCACGAATAAGGTACTTTATGCTGACGACCTGACCTGTCATCAGGTAGAAATTGACATAAAAATGAGTTGTCCCGATTCCCCGTTCGTCAATCCACATCATCGCTATCAGATTGCGCGGCACAAAGAAT
>NZ_DAIUCE010000193.1:0-1654 GCF_036846325.1 Ligilactobacillus sp.
CACACTCAGAGCTAACTGCTCTTCGACAATTCCCGAATCCCATGCAGGCCTTCGTTTTCCATAGTAAATTTCACAGCGTCATTTCTGCCGATCATACCTGTCAGACGCTTTTTTGAGCAGATTGACCATGTCTTCCCTGACCTCTTTCGGACCGATTACTTCAACGTTGCCAAGACCAACGAGCCATCCCAGTAAAATGATTGAGGGAACAGCATAAAACTCGATCAGAAGTTCGTTGCTTCTGTCAGTCTTTTCAGGGTTGTCGCAAACCTTGATGTTTTTTCCGAACTGATCGATAATCGGTCCGACCATTTCCTCATTTGCCGCAACGGTGATTTTCTGTTCTTCTCCGGTAAACATGCCCATCCTTCTTGAAACGTAAGTATTGGGACAAATTTCGCGCACCTTGACCATTCCCTCGCGAGCTCGATCCTTCAACAGCTTGATGTCGGTCATTTTGTCAACGCGATAATGCCGCTCGACCAGTCTTCCGCATTGATTTTTGATTGCATAAAGATAGTAGCGGTCATCCGCCCAGATCAGACTCCACGGATTGACGATTTCCGCCTTGTCACTTTTAGGGACGAGTTTCAAATCCTTATTCCACTTCATGTAGGTAAAACTGATTGGCACTTTTTTATCGCAGGCTTCCTGAATCTTGTCCACGTTGTCCAGAATCTTTTGATTTTCCGTCTTGTTGTTGACCATCCCCAAAACGTTGCGGTCAAGATAGTCGCGCTGGTTTTCGCTCAGTAATTCCTTCAGCTTCTGAACCATTTCGTCCGCAATTTCCCTGCCGATGAAATTTGAGGCGTTGATTGCATCAACAATCAATTTGAGTTCCTCTTTTCTGAGCAGCCGGTTGCCAAGATAATACCTGGCATTTCTGCCCATGCTTCCTTCAACGTCAATGTTCCATTCCCTGAAAAGGCGCATGTGTCTGAGAATCGTATCTTCGCTGCAGTTATATCCCATCTCGACCATTTCGTCCTGAATCTCGCGCATCGTCAGCGGATGATCCTCATCCGTGTATCTGTAAAGCACATCATAAAGCGCAAGAATATTGCCGGTTTTTCCAGCCATGGCAATTCCTCCTGTCAAAATCATGCATTGATTCCAAAATTAAAAGCCTAAGCTCATCTGATTGAGTTCAGGCCTGACGTTTTCAACAATATTTTTCCTTAACGAACTGCTCATAATCTTCCTGATGCTGAATCACATACTGAATCAGCTCAGGATAGCAGCGATGTGCCGCCACGGTAACCAGCCGATTCAAATCAAACAGGCATCCGACAAGCAGATCCTCCTGTCCCAATGAATCAATCTGTCTTTTGACCAGGTCCAAATCAAGTTCTTCTTCAAAAAGTCCCGGCGTATATGAGTAGGCGTCACCAGTATTGTGAATGACCAGAAATTCGCCCGAAAGACGTCTTGCGCGCAAGCAATACAGGTCACCACACAGCTCTTCCCTGCATCTGGCCAAAATCTCCTCAGAGTCTTCCCTGTCGCTGGCGGACCTGATGAACTCCTCATATCTTCCTAACTCGCAGTCCTTGTCCATCCAGGCGCAGAAAACGCGCATGTCAAGCATCCTGCAGGCTTCTTCCTCGCTTGGAAACGGACGGTCGATGCGCTGCTCAACAAACTTGCCGAC
>NZ_DAIUCE010000194.1:0-1630 GCF_036846325.1 Ligilactobacillus sp.
ACTAAGTCAGTTGTCAGCTTATGAAGGTAGTCTCTGCGCTTATTGGCAATCCGTTTCTGGCAGCGGGCTTTATTGACCCTTGCACGCTGCCAGTTGGAATAATCATCAAGCTCTTCCAGTATAGGACTGGCGTAAGGAGTGCCGGTTCTTGAAATGCGGATAACCGCCCCGATGCCTGAACAGCATTTTGAACGCCTGAGCAAGATTGTGGTTCACCACCAGGAAACTGGTGGAATCACTTTCCTTGAGAAAGGCATACTCGCACTTGAGCTGTTTCAGAAGATAGTTCATGCCATACTCATTGACGAAAAGGCTGTTCGGATTGTTCTGATAGCGTTCCTTAGCCATTTCCAACATCTGATTCCAGACGAAACGGTCGTTGCCGAACATTTGCCATAACTGTTCCCGCTGGGATTGATTGGGGTACAATCGCAGCTTAATCCCCTTAATGACTTTGCTCACTCCAGGTTCACCTCTTTTCGACGCTGGTCATCAATGTACCTGGCAACAGCCTGTTCATTGACTGTGCCGATGCTTTCAACATAGTAACTCGGTGACCACAAATGACGATCCTGCTTCTTCCAGTAACTGGTTTGCAATTCCGGACATTCTCTGAACAATTGCCGCGCCGAAATTTCCTTCAGCCAGCGCATAATATTCGTTACCGACAATTCAGGGGACGCTCACCAATAAGTGAATGTGGTCATCTTTTCCAATCTCCATGTGAGCAATCGTAAAGCCGTATTTTGAAGCAATTTCATATAAGGTTCGCTTCACTGTTTCGACGTGTCCTTTCAGCACTTTATTGCGATACTTAGTGCCCCAAATGAGATGATAATTAAGATTGTAAACCGATGTTCTACCATACGTAAGTCTGTTTATATCTTTTATATCAATTATTATAACACATATGTTCGTATTCGTGTGTCATAAGGACAAAAAACAGGCAATTCATCACGGCCTTAAAAGAACGTGTTTCCTTGCACGCTTTCAAAAAAGCAGCCAGAAAGACTGCTTTGATGCTATTTAACTGAAATTCTTTCATACAAAGTTTCCTTGATGGCATCGCCAAGGCGCCGGCAGCCTTCTTCGATTTCTTCATCGTTGACGCCTGTGAAATTCAGGCGCATGCAGTTTCTGCGATGCGATACCGGGAATAAAGTCGAGCTTTCAATAAAGGTCACGTCGCCGTAATTGTCAAGAATTTCCTGCGCAGCGACGTCTTCAGGCAGCCTCAGCCAGATGAAGAAACCACCGGAAGGCTCAGTGAAGTCGCACTCTTCGGGAAGATAGCGCCTGAGACCGTCAATCATCGCATCGCGGCGGTCACGGTACAGGTCGTTGATTTCTTCGATGTGTTCGCTGATGTCGTTGTCTTCGAGGTATTCGTCAACCATCTGCCCGACAACGGAAGACGGATTGCAGTCACTTGCGAGCCGCAGATTCTTCAGGACATTCATCAGCGCTTCGTCGGCTATGAGCCACCCAGTCCGAAGCGCCGGCGACAGGATCTTCGAGCAGCTGCCGAGCGTCACGACGTTGCCCGACATGTCGAATGACTTGATTGACGGAAGCCCGACCCCTTCATAGCGCAATTCGCGATAAGGATCGTCTTCGATTACCAGAAAAC
>NZ_DAIUCE010000195.1:0-1565 GCF_036846325.1 Ligilactobacillus sp.
CGGAATCTCGTGAGAGATTCTAGAAACTCGGTATCTCTGATACCGAGTAGGTCATGATTATGTACGGTTCTTCATCGCCGAGAACAGGCTGAATGAGGGAAGCAAGGACACCATCAACAAGCTGGCGGAGATTCAGGGCTGGACTTCATCGATGAAGCAGGCCATCTACGACATCAGCAACAACCGCTGGTTCCCGACCAGAAACAAGGTGATTTCAATCGGACTGCATCTGAACATGACTGTCGAGGAGATGAATCACATGCTGGAACTGTCGAAGATGGGACCGCTGAACCCAAGGTCTCCGTTTGAGTCGGTGATAGTCTTTGTGCTGAGGGATGCAGCCTTGAACAACATGATTCACAGGGACGGAAGCATTGAGCTGTGCAAGTCGGTCCGCAGTCTGCTTGAAATGTTCGGAGTGTTTCCCTCAGGAAGCGACTTCATAAATGATCTGCCGGATGAAGATGAATAGAAGATGGGAGAAAATGGAATCTGACGATTTGACGATGCTTGAAACAATTGAGGGCAGCATCGGGCGCGGCTGGCATTTTGACGGGTGCATTGCAAAAAACGTATACGAACTGGTGAAGACCGACCCGGTGATAGGGACTGACCGCCGTGTCGTCAAGGCCGTGCGGGTCGGAGAAGACGGAATGATTCCGGCCAAGAAGAAGCTCAGACATCTGAACCGCATCAGGGACAACGCCAATGTTGTTTCCTACTTCGACTACGGCAGCGTCGGCGACTGCCTGTGGTACGTGATGGACAGGTACGTGCCCCTGACCGTCCGAACCTTTGACGAGCACGATGTTCTTAAGGTCGGACTTGACATTGCGCACGCGCTTGAGGCATGCGAGCGGTCGGGCATCATCCACCGGGATGTCAAGCCGGGAAATGTCTTTGTCAAATCCAGTGCCGAGCACCACTATCTTCTTGGTGACTTTGACATCGCACTTGACGAGGATGATGAAGGTGACGGGCACTTTTCCATCGGCTATAGCGCTCCCGAGCTTTTGAAGCGGAAGTTTTCGCACAGGTCGGACATCTACTCGCTGGGAATGACGCTTTACGTTCTGGCAAACGGATGCAGGTTTCCGCTGAGACGTGACGTTTTACCAGACATTGACTGCATCAGTGCAGGCCTGAATGCGGCCTTGAAGAAGGCATGCAGACTGAAGCCGGATGACCGTTATCAGACGGCAGCCGAGTTCAGGGGTGAGCTGATGAAGCTGATGCTGGACATATACAGAAATGACTAGAGGTTGGGAAAAAAGTCCCGGATGATTTGCAGTTAACTGCGAATTTCATCCAGGACTTTGTTTGTGTATGCGGCGTTAAATTTGTGGCTTTGAGCGCAGCCAAGGGCATTTTGCCCGTAATTGAGAGCTGAAATTTACAGGCAAATCCTAAAAATCGCCAATTTGCCCGTAATCGGGAGCCGGAATTTACGGGCTCATGAGCGCTCGGCTCCACACCTTGCCTAATCGGGTTCTGCCTCGCATAATCAGGCTCAGACCAGCAACAAGGCTCATGATAAGTTCGTGCCGCGTCGCGACTGCGCTTTC
>NZ_DAIUCE010000196.1:0-1114 GCF_036846325.1 Ligilactobacillus sp.
TTTTCTGCTGACCATACTGCATCTCGCCACGTGAGTTGTAGTAGACAGTCTTCCTCTGGTTTGCGATCCACTGCCATCCGGTCTTCATGGCACCCGAGCTGGTATCGAAGAGGTACCAGTGACCGCCGATTTTCTGCTGACCGTACTGCATCTGCCCGTTGCCTGCATAGTAAACGGTCTTGTGCTGTTCCGGAATCCACTGGAATCCTGTCTTGTAATGTCCGTTGTTATCGAACAGATACCATTTTCCGTTGATCTTCTGCTGGCCTCGGCGCACGGATGCTGCTTCAATCGTTGGTATTGCCAATCCGTTACCGTCATAAATAATGCCGGAAGTCTGCATTCCTCCGACAAAACCTAAAACAGCCAGTGAAACAAAGATTGATTTTTGAAGTTCTGTAACATGTTTCATATCCATTGCACCTCGCCTTTCTTCATATTTTAAATATACATAAAACTTATGGCTTTGATGTTTCAAAAGTTATGACAAATCGTTCAGTTTTTCAGTTTAATTATTTTGATGATGTGAAGAAATTGCAGATTTATTGAACAATGCTAAATAAATTCGAATATTGCATCAGACATGTATATAAACAGTTTATTGGGATGATTATTTAATTATCGATACAATTTCTTGCTTCGTTGATTTATAATTAAAGTCAGTATGTTTCACGACAGAGAGGAGTATTTTCATGCGCGAAGACAATATGTTGACGATTATTGTCCCTTGTTATAACGAAGAGGAAGTATTGCCGGAGACCGTTAAAGAACTTGGTGCTGTTCTTGAGTCCATGATTTCTGAAGAGCAAGTATCTTCAAACAGCAAGCTGTTGTTTGTCGATGATGGCAGCAAAGACAAGACGTGGGAATTGATCAGGAAATTTGAAAACCAGTTTGAATATGTGACCGGAATCAGATTCAGTCGCAACTATGGACATCAAAATGCGCTTTTGGCGGGATTGACAACGGCCGTTGACTATTCTGACATGACGATTACGATTGATGCTGATTTGCAGGATGATGTCAATGCCATTCCGGAGATGGTCAAAAAGTATCATGAAGGAATAGACGTTGTTTATGGGGTAAGAAATAATCGTGATACTGATACGGCTTT
>NZ_DAIUCE010000196.1:1124-1564 GCF_036846325.1 Ligilactobacillus sp.
TATTCTTTGATGAGCAAATTAGGCGTCGACATGGTGCCTAATTCAGCTGATTACCGATTGCTCAGCAAACGAGCAACTGAAGGATTATTACGTTTTGACGAAAGAAATCTGTTTTTAAGGGGTATGGTGCCGCTTGTCGGCTATACTTCAGATAAGGTTTATTATGCGAGAAAAGAACGTTTTGCTGGTGAATCAAAGTATCCGTTAAAGAAGATGATTAAATTTGCGATGGATGGCATTACGTCATTTTCGACCGTGCCGATCAAGCTGATCATGAATCTTGGTTTACTGGTTGTTTTAATCGGAATTGGGTTATTTATTTATTCAATTGTCCAAAAAATCAACGGAAACGTTGTCAGCGGGTGGACTTCGCTTATTACGTCAATTTGGGTGCTTGGTGGCATTCAATTGATTTGCTTGAGCATGATTGGTGAATATGT
>NZ_DAIUCE010000197.1:0-1512 GCF_036846325.1 Ligilactobacillus sp.
CTGATTCCATTCGTTGACGTTGATGCTGGTGATGAAGTTGCCTGAATAAATCAGGTTTGATGCATAGACGACACCGTTGTCAAGTCCTGCTCCCTTTTCAACCAGAGCCGCAAAGGGATTGTGCTGATGACTTGTGGCTCCGCGCAGGGAACCGAAGCTGAGGTGCCCCGGGGCAAGGTTCTGCCTTTTGACATGATCTTCCTTGAGCCATGCTCCGCAAAGATGCCAGAGTTCATAGCCGGCATCGGGAAGTTCCAGTGCACCGCTCATGATCTTTGAAATCTGAACGCCGTGATCACCGTCATTTGTCAGTTCGGAACTTCTGACAACGGCCGAAACGTCGTCGAAAACGGCATATGTCTGTGTCAAAGTCAGCTTGTGATCGCTGTCCTTGAGCCTTACTTTGAGTACTTTGACGTTTCCCGCTGAAGCACTCAAAGGCATTTTCAGGTCGTATGGCTTTTGATCTTCAATCGTGTATGAGTCGAATTTGAAATCCAGATACAGGTAGTCTTCACCGTCCATGACTTCGATCGCGCCTTCACGGAAATCCGATGATCCGTAAACGGGATATTCCTGTGCACGATCGCTGAGAGTCAGGTCATCACTGTATTTGACAGTGCCGGCCGACTTGCTTTCCCGGAGAAGCATGTATCTGAAATCGTCCTCTGTCAGTTCGCCCAGGAATGCACCATAGTATAGATGTCCGAGCTGACCGTTTTCCATGACGTAGAACAGGTAGCTGATTTTGTCGTTATGGAGATGGAAGAATTTGTTTTCGAGTACTTCAACTGCAACCATAATAGTCCTCCAGATAGCTAATTATTCAGCCTGCTTGCCGGATTGTTCCTCAAGAAGGTATTCCTTGTCAAGCATCATCAGGAACGGTGTCCAGATGAGCGTCATGATGACAACATCGACCAATTGAAGAATTGCACCTGCGATGGAACCTGTTCCGAGCCAGCCGGCAAGGAAGATCGGCGTTGTCCAGACAACCGTTGCCCCGATCGGGTAAGGAACGAGGCCTACGCTGATTGCAAAGTAGGAAACGATTGTTGAAGCAAGCGGAGCAAGGATCCACGGAATCAGAAGCGTCGGGTTCAGGACAACCGGAAGACCGTATGTCATCGGTTCGGAAACGTTGAAGATTGATGGAGCAAGAATCGTTCTCATCGTTGTCTTCATGCGGATTGACTTGGCGAGGAAGAAGCCGAAGACAAGAGAAACGCCAAGCTGCATGCCCTGGTTGACGAAAACGCCCATGAACGTCGTGTTGATGATGTGAGGAAGATGTTCTGCACCGTTCTTGTAAGCTTCATAGTTCTGGATGGCAAGGGCCGTCATGATCGGATCGATGACCGAGTTGACGAGCAATGTGCCGTGGATACCGAACCACCAGAACAACTGCGTCAAAAAGACTGCGAGGATTACGGCCGGCAACGTTCCGCCAAGGCCCATCAAAGGCTGTTGGAGAACTTTGTAGACGAAGCTGATCGCATCCTTGTAGTTCGT
>NZ_DAIUCE010000198.1:0-1477 GCF_036846325.1 Ligilactobacillus sp.
ATCATCTGCAACTTTAAGGATATCCTTTTCAAGCATTTCCAATTTTCTTTTCATTTCAGGGGCATCGCTGACGTTTTCAAGGACAATCTGGCCGATCATCAGCCTGCTTTCAGTCTCGGCCCTGAACCCGCCTGATTTCCTGACAATCGAACTGCCGTGACTTGCAGCAGCAATCACGGAAGGCTCCTCGGTTGCCATCGGAACCAGATATTCGATTCCGTTGACGACCAGATTAAGTGCCACCCCTTCAGGAAGATGATACTCTGAAATGAAGTTTTCAATCATCGTTTCGCCAAGGTCCGGGTTTTGGGCACAGTCCTTTAAAATTTCAACCTGTTCATCAGAAATAGTATGCTCATTTAAAATCTCGAGTCGTTCCTGCCACGTCTTGCGATAGTATTTTTCGAATCCTTGCATTTGATTGCCCCCTGTCCTTCGATTATTATATAATATTGTCGAGTCAGTTCATAGTTTCGGAGGAATAATTTAATGAAGCAAAAAAAAATCCTGGCGGCACTCCTTGCTGCATTTTTCATCATGCTTTTCCCAGTCAATGCCGATGCAAGCATGACGGTCGGCATCCTGAAGGACAACGCCCCTTACAGCACCTTTTACCGGAAGAAGGCCCGTGGACTGGAGCCCGAAATTGCCAGAAAACTGACGAATGACTCTGTCAGCTTCAAGGCATATGACACCAGAAGAAAACTTGAAGCGGCACTGAAGAAGCGGCAGATTCAAATCGCATTCGGTTCGATTGATGCGCTTAACGTCAACCAGGACGTTTTCGACGTTTCAGAACCGTATCTCTACGAACCAAACATCCTGTTCAGGCGACATGACGGCAAAAGGAAAACGCTCGAAAAACTGGCGAACAAGCCAGTCGGAATGCTCACTGACGGCAATCAGACCCAGCTTCTGAAAAATTTGCTCCTTAAGCCGCGTTATTTCAAGAACATCAAGGCCATGGACAAGGCACTTGCAGAAGGAAAAATTCATGCCGCGATTCTGAGCGACTACGAATATTCGAACTATCTTAAAGACCACCCTGAACACGTCAAAGCCGCTGATGCGACAAATGATGAACAGACTGCAGACCTTTTCGTCAAAATCAGCGATCCTGCCATTACCTCGTCGCAGTTTGTCGCAGTTACGTACAAAAACGAAGAACTTTTGAAGAAAATCAACAGCGCCATCAGCTCCATGCATGATGACGGCACTCTTCAGGAATTGTCGCAAAAATACCTGGGCAAGGACATTTCATTGCAGTAATCCGGTGCTTTTCAGCAGACCGCAGCTAAGGTTGCGGTTTTTTCATTGCGTTGATTCAGCTTTTCGCCAGGGAAAATGCATTTCCTGCAAGAAAAGATCCGTGCCATCACGGCACGGATCTTCATCACCATTCAGTTGTACGGTGCTGAGCGCTCGGTCGTCCAAAGCTTGCGTACGGGCTCATGACCGCTCGCTTCCACACCTTGTC
>NZ_DAIUCE010000199.1:0-1474 GCF_036846325.1 Ligilactobacillus sp.
AATTGGCAATGAAAAGGATTTGGAGTAGCTGGCTGAAAGAAGCCCTGTTTATTTACTGTGCGGTCTATACGGTTGCAACGCTGGCAAACAGCGTACTGTATCTGTTATCGGGAGTCAGGGACGACCCGAGCGGAAACTGGCACGAACTGACGAGGGCATTGATTGTGCTCATCGGTGTCGTCGCTTATGAAATGGCGCTGCATCTGCCCATCAGGAACATTTTCGTCAGGGCGCTTGCAGTTTATGTTCCGACGCAGCTTCTGGCATTTCTTGCGGTCTGGTCAACGAAGTTCATCGAACCTCTGGCTAAAAGCGCCTATCGCGACATCTTCATCAATTATACGGGACTGTTTGTGGTCGTGGCGGTGATTTCCGTTGTCGTGTCAAAGTTAAGGGCACGGAATAAACGGAAACTGTAATTCTTGCAGTGGCAATGCTGAAATGATATATTATAAGGCATTGAGGTGATTGAAAATGCAGATTTCAAGCAGATTCACGCTGGCATTGCATATTCTGGCATGCATCGATGCCTTTGGGTCTTCACGTAAGGTTACAAGCAGTTTCCTTTCCGGAAGCACCCACGTCAATCCTGTTGTCGTGCGCAGGATTCTCGGGCAGCTGAAGGATGCCGGCATCGTTGACGTTGCACGCGGAACGGGCGGCGCAACGATTGAAAGACCGCTTGACGGGATTACGTTTTTTGATATCTATGAAGCGGTCGGCTGCCTGGATGACGGCAAACTCTTTCACTTTCACGAAAATCCCGATCCGAACTGTCCCGTTGGCGGGAACATCCATGCCGTGCTTGACGGAAGGCTGAATCAGGTTCAGCTTGCGATGGAGAGGGAACTGAAGTCGATTACGTTTGCCGATGTCAGTGAGGACTTGAAGCAGCGCCTGAAAGGTCAACATACAAATTTGTAAGCAAAGCATTTTCTTCGGACAGTGTCCGGTTGAAAATGCTTTTTTGATTGGAAAATGCAGATTGCTGACACAGCGGGCTGTGAGTCAACTACCCCTCACTAAAGTCACTGGATTCACGCCCGAAAATTCATAAAATCGGCGTTTTCACCTGAATCCGGCACTGTATTTTACTGGCATCTGAAAATCTGATGTAACAGTTGACATTACAACAAGGCTGAGTATAATATTAGTTGTAACAGTGAATGATACAACAAGAAGACGGAGGAACATACTATGGCCAATTATACAAAGACAAATGTCGGAAACGAACCGAGAACGGAACTTCATGATGTGCTTTCCCTGACCGGGGCTGAAGTGAGCGTCAACAACCTTCCTGCCGGAGGAAGCGTTCCGTTTGTCCACAGCCACAGGGAAAATGAGGAAATCTATGCGGTTCTTGACGGCAGGGGCAAGTTCGTCATTGACGGAGATGACGTTGAACTTGAAAAAGGCGACTGGATTCGCATCGCACCTTCTGCCAAGCGTCAGATTTTTGCAGCGGAAGACTCGG
>NZ_DAIUCE010000200.1:0-1405 GCF_036846325.1 Ligilactobacillus sp.
CGGGATTGACAACGGCCGTTGACTATTCTGACATGACGATTACGATTGATGCTGACCTGCAGGATGATGTCAATGCCATTTCGGAGATGGTCAGGAAATATCACGAAGGAATCGACGTTGTTTACGGAGTAAGAAACAATCGTGATACTGATACAGCGTTCAAGCGCAAGACGGCAATGGCATTTTATTCTTTGATGAGCAAATTAGGCGTCGACATGGTTCCGAATTCTGCTGATTACCGATTGCTCAGCAGGAGAGCAACCGAAGGGTTATTGCGCTTTGACGAAAGAAATCTGTTTTTAAGAGGGATGGTTCCGCTTGTCGGCTATCCGTCTGACAAGGTCTATTATGCAAGAAAGGAACGCTTCGCCGGAGAGTCGAAGTACCCGCTGAAGAAGATGATCAAGTTCGCCATGGACGGCATCACGTCATTTTCGACAGTGCCGATTAAATTGATTATGAATCTGGGTCTGTTGGTCGTACTGATTGGAATCGGGCTGTTTGTTTATTCGATTGTTCAGAAAATCAACGGCAATGTCGTCAGCGGATGGACATCATTGATAACTTCAATCTGGGTGCTCGGCGGCATTCAGTTAATCTGCCTGAGCATGATTGGTGAATATGTCGGCAAGATATTCACTGAGGTTAAGAAGCGTCCTAGATTCACGATTCAAGAAGACGATTATACGAAGAAGTTTTTGAAATAGAAAATAAAACAGAAGCTAACTAGTCCTTGCTGGACTGGATAGCCTCTGTTTTTGTTATCTGTTTTCCTCCGGCTCTTCCTTTTCCGTCAGCGTAATTACACCGACGGCATTCAGACCGGTATGCGTCATGATGATGGGACTTGTCAGACGTGCAATGTACTTTGCGTCCTTACTGTTCTCAGGCAACATGACTTCCCTGATCCGGTCAAGGAACTCCTCGTCCGTTCCGACGTTTGAAAGTGAAAGTTCCACGATGCGGTTGTCTTCATGGAACCTGCGCAGATCCTTGCAGTACTTGAGGAAGGACTTGCGGCTTCTCCCCTTGTTGACAACATCAAGACTGTTTTCACGGAGCCGGACGATAATCTTCAAGTTGATCAGTTTTGTCAGGGCCCCGGCCAGACGGCTCACCCGGCCTCCTGCAACGAGACAGTCCATGTTGTCGACCAGGACATCAGTTGTTGTGCGCTTGTGGATGTCAAAACAGTGGGCCTTGATTTCCTCGATGCTCTTTCCTGCCCTCGCATCCCGTGCAGCTGCCAGAACTTGAAACGAAAGTGCACGGTCGGTTTCCTTGCTGTTGATGACGGTGACGTTGCACTTGACCATCTCAGCTGCTGAACATGCCGTTTGGTACGTACCGCTCAGGACATCCGACATCATGATTGCCAGAACATCGCTGCCATCAGCCCCAAGCT
>NZ_DAIUCE010000201.1:0-1393 GCF_036846325.1 Ligilactobacillus sp.
CTCCACATGCGCCGTCTGCGGGAACTGGTCAACCGGCTGAATCGGACCGTCAACACTGTATCCCCTTTCCATGAAGCTTTGAATGTCGCGCACAAGCGTCGCCGGATTGCAGCTGACGTAGACGATTCTTTCCGGTGACATCTTCGCTGCGCTTTCGATCAGGCTTTCAGTCAGCCCCTTTCTCGGAGGATCGACCATGATGACGTCCGGCCTGATTCCTTCTTCCTGCCACTTTGCCATCCAGTCCTCGGCGTTTCCAACCTCAAAATGCAGATTGTCAAGCTCGTTGAGCTCGGCATTGTGTCTGGCATCCTCGATTGCCTCCTCCACAATCTCGACCCCGTAGACAGCTCTGCATTTTTCAGCAAGGGAAAGCGAGATGGTGCCGATGCCGCAGTAGGCGTCAATTGCGGTTTCCGTACCGGTAAGATGCGCCTTGTCAAGCGCCGTCCGGTAGAGCTTCTCGGTCTGAACCGGGTTGACCTGGTAGAAGGACTGAGCCGAAATCTCGAACTCAAGGCCGTTCAACGTGTCCCTGATGAAGTCGCGGCCGTAGAGCAGGCGGGTCTTCTTTCCCAGGATGACGTTCGTCTTCTCGGAATTGACGTTCTGCTGGACGCTGACGACGTCGGGACAGGCACTGGCGATTCTTTCGGCAATCTCCCGGTCATGCGGCAGACGGTTGTTCTTCGTCACGATCACGACCATCGCCTCGCGGGAATAGTGACCGATTCTGACCATCAGATGGCGGATCATGCCCGAATGATGCTCTTCGTTGTAGGGTTCCAGCTCATAGTCGTTCAGAATCTTCACCGTCTCCTGCAGGATCTCGTCGATGCGCTCGTCCTGAATCAGAAAGTTCTCGAGCGGAACAAAACTGTGGCTTCCCCTGCGGAAGAAGCCGGTCTGAAGCTTTCCCTTCGTTCCGCGGATTGGAACCTGGGCCTTGTTCCGGTAATGAAACGGGTCTTCCATCCCGATTGTTGCGGCAACTTCGATGTCATCAAGATGCGCCTTCTTCAGCAGGTCCGTCACGAGCTTCTGCTTGAACCTGAGCTGAGCCGGGTAGGCAAGATGCTGAAGCGGGGCAATGCCCGTCTGCGAATAGGCGCTGCCAGCAGATTCGACGCGGTCTTTGCTTGTCGTCAGATGTTCAGTCACCTTGGCATAGCCGAAGTTCTTCCCTGTCTTCATGACATGCAGCCTGACCTCCTCGCCCGGAAGCGCATTGTCGCAGAACAGCGTGTAGCCGTCGACCTTGACAACGCCCATTCCCTGATACGTCAGGTCCGTGACGACCGCCGTCAGGTCCTGGTTCTTTGATACTGGTGGTTTGAATTTCATTTCTTCTTTTCCTTTACGTGTAGAATTCCATTGTTTATTTTAACACAAA
>NZ_DAIUCE010000202.1:0-1386 GCF_036846325.1 Ligilactobacillus sp.
AAATTCCAGCTCCCGTTTACGGGCAAAACGGCGATTTTGGGGATTTGCCCGTAAATTCCAGCTCCCGGTTGCGGTCAAAGCACACATTTAACGTCGCATACACAGACAAAAAAAGAAGCTGTTCCCAAAAAACAGCTTCTTACTTGCGATCAAGCACCGTGTAGGCATGTTCGCCGTTATACGGATGCCTGTTGCAGGAAAACTCGAGCGGACGTCCGTCTTCCAGATATACGACCTGAATCACCTGCAGAATCGGATCGCCCTTTTCAGCTTCCAGATAGTCAATGTCTTCCTGCGTTGTCTTTTCCGCGGAGATTCTTCTAAAAGCGCTGCCAATTTTAAAACCGAATTCACTTTGCAAAAATGAATAAACAGAATGCTTCAAAACATCTTCGGTCAGATTGGGAACCATCCTGATCGGCATGAACGTATGCTCAAACACATAGGGGCTGTCATCGCAAAGGCGCAGACGCCTGATCTCGTAAACCGGATCGCTTGCCTTGATTCCCAGACGTTCCTGGATTTCTTCATCCGGGAACGTCACGTTAAACGAAATGACCCTGCTCTTGACGCGGTCTTCTCCAAGCTGATGCGTCAGCCCTTCGTATTCGTTCACAGGCAAGGCGTCACGCTGTGCAAGTGCATTCTTTCTGACATAGGTGCCGGCACCTCTTCTTGAGTAGATGAAACCTTCCTTTGACAACATGTCAAGCGACTTCTTGACTGTCATCCGACTTGTCTTGAACTCCTCTGCCAGAGAATTCTGATCAGGAATAAGACTCCCGACAGGATACGTTCCATCCAGGATTCTCGACTTGATTGTTTCAAGAATCTGCTTGTATTTTAACTCAGCCATACAACTCACCTTTCTTTTTGTATTTACAAATATTATAACATAGAATTACATATCGAAGGCATGTTAATTTCTAGTTAATCAAATTAATCTTGATATATCCTTAGCGTAAAAAGTGTTACCTTTATTTTCCCAACAAAAAAAGGCCGAGGATTCCCTCGGACCTTTCATACATTGCTGACTGATTATTTGTCTGCTTCGATTGCCAGGAGCAGGCAGCCCGTAATACCGGCATCATCGCCCAGTTCAACGTGGACGATGTAGTCGTCAAGATCAGGTGTCTTGACGTAGCCGTTCATCTGTTCCTTGAATGACTTGCGGATCATCGGGAAAAGCTGTTCCTGCTTGGAAACACCGCCGCCGAAGATGATCTTTTCAGGAGAAAGAACAAGCGTATATGTCATGCAGGCCTGGGCAAGGTAGTATGCTTCGATTTCCCAGTCCTTGTCATCCTTTGGAATGTCATATGCCTTGACACCGTGATGACGGCCTTCAACGGCAGGACCTGCGCACAGGCCTTCAAGACAGTCATG
>NZ_DAIUCE010000203.1:0-1336 GCF_036846325.1 Ligilactobacillus sp.
TGACTCCCTGGACGAGTTTCACTCGCCTTCGGTCGTCCTCATGCTTGTGTACGGGCTCATGAGCGCTCGGCTCCACACCTTGTCTAAACCGGCATTTTGCCCGTAATCCAGTCTCATTTCACCCTTTTCTCCAGTTCTTGCGGTCATAACCGGAATTAAAGTCGATAATCATCACTTTTTCAGCCTGAGTGTCGACTGAACTGATTGCGGAAGCGGGGATGACAAATTATAATAGCGTTATCAATCAGGTGAGGTGCATTGACATGAAGAAAAATGAAAAGAGAAGATGGACGGGACGTTTCATCACCAGGGCAGGTTCCGAGGTAAATGCAGAGCCGCCGTTTTCACTGGCTGACATGTTCAGCGGAAAGAAGCCGGACCAGAAGCCGGTTGAAGAGAGGCTGAAGCCGGTGCTGCATTTTACAAGAAGCTTCAGGGTTGAAGGCAGGCTTTCCAAGGCTGTGCTGACGATTACGGCCCATGGCGTGTATCATGCGGAGATGAACGGAAGAGAAGTTGATGATGCGGTTCTTGCGCCGGACTTCACCAGCTACGGCAGCTTCCTGCAGTATCAGGAAATTGACGTGACGGAGCTTGTCAGGCAGGGTGAAAACAGCCTTGATGTTCTGGTTGCTGACGGATGGTATGCAGGAAGAATCAGCGTTCAGGGCGGAAGTGCGCAGTTCGGCACAACCCCTGCGCTTCTTTCTGACCTTGAGCTGGAATATTCCGACGGAAGAAGCGAGACAATCGGATCTGACCGTGATTTCACGGTCAGGGACAGCTATATCAGGTATTCGGACATCCAGATTGGTGAAATGCAGGATCTGAGACTTAAGGATGACGAGGGGGCAGGCGAACATGCCGTGCTTCTTGAAGGAGAAGACGACTATGACGTTTTGTGCCCGCAGGAAGGACCCCAGGTCAGACGGCAGCAGATTCTTTCAGCCGTGAAGGTCTGGAGGGAAGATGACAGCTTCATCGTGGACTTCGGGCAGGTGATTGCCGGAAGAGTGCGTCTTTTTGCTGCATTTCCTCCGGGACGTGAAGTCGTCATCGAACACTCCGAGGTGCTTGACGAATCCGGCAGGTTCCTTTCAAACATCGTCGGAAGAAACAAGGACCAGAGGGACGTCGTCGTCGGCAGGGGGCTTTCCGAAACGTTCGAGCCGCTGTTCACATTTCACGGATTCAGGTATGCCAGGATAAGCGGACTTGACAGCCTTGAAAAGGACCAGGTCGAGGCGGTCGTCATCTTCAGCGACATGAAGGAAACGGGATCGATTCATGTCAGTGACCCGGATGTGGAAAGGCTGCTTGAAAACATCAGGTGGAG
>NZ_DAIUCE010000204.1:0-1286 GCF_036846325.1 Ligilactobacillus sp.
AAATATACGGTGCGCATGCGCTTGCCCAACTGTCTTTTTTGACGATTGAGGAAATGGCGAGGCCTAAAATATCAGCCACGTAGATCAGCAAAAAAATCGTAATCGCAAAATCAAGCAAAGTAGAATTGAGCATCAATCCTCCCCTTGCGTATCTGTGCGGCTCGATTCTGAAGACCAAAGACAAAATCAAACTTTGAATCAGACAGATCAAGAAGTGAACGATCAGTCTTGACCCCAGATAGCTTATGTAATAAAAATTCGGTGTGGCGGCACGCTGCTTGATGTTCGCCCTTTCAGACACGACTGCAGAAATGGAGTTGAACAAACCGCACCAAACGGCGGCGCACATAATGATAAAACATGCTGAACGCGTGTCTTCATAATTGACGAACATGTTTTTTCCGGCAATGACCTTGATTGCGATTCCGGCAATAATCGGGAAACCGAAAACCTTTAAGAGACTGCCGCTTTTGTTATCTATAAAATCATAACAATATTCTTGCGTGAGACTTTTTAATTCACTTAACCAGCTTTTTCTTATAAATTTAGGTTTATCCATAATTATCCCGCCACCGTTTCATTGATTTTTTTGAAATCTTCGTATGTCAAGGCATACAAATCGGCAATTTTGACGCGCTTATCATCGCTAAATTCGTCAAGCTTTCCTTCCCTGATCAATTTGTCCATCTTATTCAAAATCGTCTTCGGATTGTCAAAACATCCCAGCTCGCCAGGCGATTCATCGTTTCTTTTAGTAAGAAAAACGACGGCATCAAACGAATCTTCAATATAAGTCGTATCATGAGTAATGACGACGATCGTTTTATTATCTTCTCTCGTCAGTTTGCGCAGCGACTTGAACAGTTCTTTTTTGGTAAGTTCGTCAAGTCCTGCTTCCGGTTCGTCCAAAAACAATAATTCGCGTTCGCCGACAAGTTCGGTCGCAATCGTGATTCTGCGTTTTTCACCACCGCTGCAGCCACCGATGACTGCATTTTTACGGTGCGAAATTCTCAGTTTTTTCAAGGCACGCTCGATGTTTCCTTCGATGTGTTCCTTGCCCGTTCCTTCCGGGAGACGCTCCTTGGCCGCTGCAAGCAGTTCGCGATAAACGGTGCGCTCTTGGTGCAGAATGTTTTCCTGCGGGATGCTTCCGATTGATTCCCTGACCTTTCTGAAATTTTCGGGATTCAAAATATTGATGTCGCCATACGTCACTTCGCCTTCAACACCTGAAACGTCCATTCCGTTCAAACAGTTCACCAACGTTGATTTTCCGGCACCTG
>NZ_DAIUCE010000205.1:0-1255 GCF_036846325.1 Ligilactobacillus sp.
TTGCTTCCGCAATGTCAGCCTTCTGAATTCCCCGGATGCCCTTGACCTTAACCTGATCCATCGTAACGTCCTTGCCGAATGCAAACTGCGTCAGAATAATCATCTTATAGGCAGCATCAATCCCGTCAACGTCATTTGTCGGGTCAGCCTCGGCAAAGCCAAGCTCCTGCGCTGATTCAAGCGCATCATCGTAAGAGGCGCCGTTCTTGTTCATCTGAGTCATGATATAGTTCGTCGTTCCGTTGACGATTCCTCTGACTTCGACAATCCGGTCAGCGGCAAAGGAGTTGACGATTGTACGCAGAATCGGGATTCCGCCGGCAACGCTGGCTTCATAGCAGAGATCACATCCGTGTTCTCTTGCAAGGCTGATCAGTTCAGGACCATGTGTTGCGATAAGGTCCTTGTTTGCCGTAATGACGTGCTTGCCGGCCTTCAGTGCCCTTTCAATATACTCCTTTGCGATATTGACCGTCCCCATAACCTCGACAACCATTTGAATCTCGTCATCACAAAGAACGTCGTCCGCATTGTCCGTCAGATTGATGCCTGTCAAGTCAACGGAACGTTTCTTCTTGAGATTGTGCACGACGACTGTCTTGACTTCGAGCCTTCTGCCTGTAATGTTGGAAATCTTCTCGGCATTGTCGTGCAAGATGCGAATCACGCCGCTGCCAACGGTTCCAAGACCCAAGATGCCAATTTTGATTGTTTCCATGTAATGCTACCCCCACTTGGTTTATTTGTTACTATTCTAACATACGGAGGCATTAAAAACCTACGTATTCTATAAATTTGTTGCCGAAAAGCACCATGATGATTATAATTTACTTAAAGCAATGCGAACATTATCAGTTTCATCAGCATTAATCTTCGAAATTTGAAATTTCTGAAAGGGGTATTTCACATGCAAACTCTCTACCGCAGCACGCGCGATCCAAAAGGTCAGGCGATTACTGCTTCACAGGCTGTCCTCCAGGGCCTCAGTCCTGACGGCGGCCTGTACGTTCCAACGTCAATTCCTGAAATCGACCTTGATTTAAACGAATTAAAAGACCTGTCGTACCAGGATTTGGCATACAGGATTCTGCGTCCGCTTTTTTCCGACTACACTGACGAGGAACTGCGCTCATGCATCGACAAAGCATATGGAGATCAATGGGATACCCGGGAAATAGCACCTGTTGACTATCATGCAGACAATGCCTACCTTGAGCTTTTCCATGGTCCGACGATTGCCTTCAAGGACGTTGCC
>NZ_DAIUCE010000206.1:0-1241 GCF_036846325.1 Ligilactobacillus sp.
AATCCGACCTGCTGCATGGTCCTGAAACGGTCCCGGTCTGCGTAGCCTTCCGAAACCTGCTTGTAGTACATGACGACGACGGTGGCGATCAGCATGACGATGCTGACGAAGATTCCGATAAAAAGGAGTCCGCCGAAAAGCTGATTGAACAGCTCTGAAACCGAAGGACGGTCAGTGAATGAGTCCATGTAAGGATCCTCCTGGCCGTTCTTCTTGACGACTGCCGTGAACTTGTCACCCAGTCCTGCCGTGTATCTCTTCAGGTCAGACTTCTTTCCGGAAATGTCGTACCCCATTGCGTAAAGCCATTTTCCGGAAATCTGCTCGCAAACCTTCCTGTCCCTTGCAAAAACAAAGATTGGCTTGAAGACCGTCCGCTGATAGTCGAAGTAGAAGTCAAAGCTGTCAATGTGACGTACCCTGTAAGTCTTCCCCTTGATTGTGAGACGGTTCCTGTCGTATCCGTCCTTTGAAGAGTACATCAGAATCTCGTCCTTCGCCAGATGCACGTTTTGCCTTTGAATTCGGTTGTAATCGGCTACGGGCACTGCAATCATCTGGTTTTCCGTGTTCATGGCGATTTTCCTGCTGACATGATAGGTGCTGCCTGAAAAATTGCCGTAAAGCGGTTCGGTCATCATCATATTGACATATTTTCCGACCGTGACATGATTGTCCTTTGCCCTGCCTTGAATCGTCATCTTGTCAGCATGACTGACCGGCGTCTTCTTGGTCATCACCACGTCGTACGGATTGTAAAGCATGACTGTCGCTTCCTGTGAAAGACGAAGGGTACCGGTCGTCACAATTGCAACGAGCGCCGTCGTCAGAAGCAGACAGATTGAAGCAAGACTTGCACCGTTCTGCTTCATGCGGTAGATCATCCCCGAAACTGAGATGAAATGGTTGCGCTTATAGTAGAAGTTCCTGTTTTTTCTGAGCATCTTCAAGAAGATGATCGAAAATGCGATGAAAACCAGGTAAGTTCCGATTACGACAAGGATTACGGCCAGCATGAAGCTCGTTACGGCATCCATCGAAGCCTTCATTCTGACTGCAATCGCATACCCCGATCCAAGTGCGATGACGCCGGCAATTCCCAGAAGCCATGAGCCGCGCGGTTCCTTTTCCCGCTTATTTACTGCCTTCCACAGGTCAAGCGGATTGACCGAACGAAGGCGCCACAAGTCACCCAACAGCAATATAAAATACACGGCTGCAAAATATCCGACGCAGCTGAC
>NZ_DAIUCE010000207.1:0-1219 GCF_036846325.1 Ligilactobacillus sp.
AAAGCTGCGGATTTTCGATCGAACGATCGACGTGCGATTCGGCCGCAAAGTTGACGACCATGTCGGGATGTTCTTCTTCAAACAGCTTGTAGATTGCCTCGCGGTCGCAGATGTCGATCTTGCAGAACCTGAAGTTCGGGTTGTCCATCACCGGCTTGAGCGTCGACAGGTTGCCCGCATACGTGAGCTTGTCAACGCAGATGATGCGATAGTCCGGATGTTCCTTAAGCATGTGAAACACGAAGTTGCTTCCGATGAAGCCGGCTCCGCCTGTAACAATAATGTTCATTTCAATAAAACCTCTCTGTAATTCTCTAATCTTCAGCTGAAAGACGCAGCAGGTACTGACCGTAGTCGTTTTTCTTCAATGGCTGTGCCAGCTCGATGAGCTTTTCTCTTGAGATCCAGCCCATTCTGTACGCAATTTCCTCAAGGCAGGCCACCTTCAGATTCTGACGCTTCTGAATGGTGGAGATGAAACTTGCCGCTTCAAGCATTGAATCATGTGTCCCGGTATCAAGCCATGCATATCCGCGGCCCATGAGCTTGACGTCAAGCTTACCTCGTCTTAAATATTCCCTGTTGACGTCCGTGATTTCAAGCTCTCCGCGGTCGGAAGGCTTCAGATTCTCCGCGATTTCAACAACGTCATTGTCGTAGAAGTAAAGGCCGGTGACGGCATAGTTGCTCTTCGGATGTTCCGGCTTTTCCTCAATCGACAGGGCATGCATGTCTTCATCGAATTCAACCACGCCGAATCTTTCCGGATCGTTGACATGATATCCGAAGACCGTTGCGCCATTATCCTTCTTAGCAGCTTCCTGGAGCTGCTTCGACAGACCGCTGCCATAGTAGATGTTGTCGCCCAGAATCAAGCAGACGGAATCAGATCCGATAAACTCCTTCCCTAAAATAAACGCTTCGGCCAGGCCGTTTGGATGTTCCTGAACCTTGTACGACAGACTGATTCCAAGATCAGAACCATCCCCCAGCAGATTCTCGAACAGCGGCGTGTACTCCGGTGTCGAAATCACCAGAATGTCCCTGATCCCGGCCAGCATCAGCGTTGACAGCGGATAGTAGATCATCGGCTTGTCGTAGACCGGAATCAGCTGCTTTGAAATTCCCTTGGTGATCGGATACAGGCGCGTACCTGATCCGCCTGCAAGAATTATACCCTTCATGCTTTAATTCCTCTTCTTTCATAAGTTCAGTCACT
>NZ_DAIUCE010000208.1:0-1146 GCF_036846325.1 Ligilactobacillus sp.
TTTGTCCTGAGCGGCATCCTCGGTCCCGCTGCGGCGTTTCTCGGCTGGTATCTGGCCGGTTTGTGTTAGAATGGAAGTATCATAAAAGTGAAAGGTGTTTAAAATGAAGATTGCTGTTTTAACGGACAGTTCTGCGGCACTGACGCCGACTGAAACCGCCGCGTTGCATGTGGCGACTCTGCATTTGCCAATGACGCTGGGAAATGCAGAGTATCGCGAGAGCCTCGATGCTTCTGATGAAACGATCATCCGCCGTGCCAGATTGTCCAGTGACATTCTGAGCCTGGGGCAGAATTCCCTGCAGGAAATCGGCGACATCCTGCACAGTCTTGGCGAACAGGGATACGAAGCATGCGTTGCCATCCACATTTCAAGCGGGATTTCCGGTCTTGGCGGCAACCTTGTCACATACTCTCACATGCGCGAATGCCCGATTCCGCTTTACGTGTTTGACTCGCGTGCCACCGGGATTCCTCAAAAGCATCAGGTCCTGCTTGCATGCGCGCTTGCCGGTGCGGGATATTCTCCGGAAGACATCTTGAGCAAGCTGGCCGTTTTCCGGAAATCCCAGCAGACGTACCTGTTCGTAAATGACGTGCATACTCTGCTTAAGACGGGGCACATCTCAAACCATCTTCCAGGCGTCGTTCCGGTCAAGACATTGCTGCGCTTCAATGAGGACGGCCGGCTTGAGCTTGAAGGAAAGGTTCTGCTGATGAAGAATACCTATGAGGATCTTGCTGAAAAGCTCGAATTTCAGTTGCGCCTGATGGGCAGCGATTTTTCCTTCAGCATGATGTACGATGAAACGGCCGCTTCTGACTGGAGCGTCATTGACGAAAAACTGCGTGCCGATTTTCCGCGCCTTCATATCGAGCGCATGCCGATGAAGCCGTCGCTCTGGTCATATGCGGGGCAGAAGAGCGCGCTGCTTTCGTTTGAGCAAAACTGGAAACTGTATATTGAAAAATGATGAGAAGAGACTTGGAGAAAACTCTGTCTCGAACAAAAGCTTCGGATGATTCGCAAATAGTTGCAAATCATCCGGGCTTTTGTGTATACAGGATAATTCTTCATCGAAGTCTGGAATTTACGGGCTCATGAGCGTTCGGCTCCACACCTTGTCTTAATCGGGTTCCGCCTCAC
>NZ_DAIUCE010000209.1:0-1120 GCF_036846325.1 Ligilactobacillus sp.
GACAGAAACAGGTGATTAACGCACTGAATTTCCCCGAAAACAACAAAAAACCCGGGAATATTTCCCGGGAAATAATTGTTTTTGGCAAATTTCAATTCAAACGATTACCTTAATCAAGGTCTGCGCCGTTCGTCTTGATAACTTTCTGATACCAGTAGAATGAATCCTTGCGTGAACGTTCCATCGTCCCGTTGCCTTCGTCATCCTTGTCAACATAGATGAAACCGTAACGCTTGGACATCTGACCCGTTCCGGCTGAAACGAGGTCGATGCAGCCCCATGGCGTATAACCCATCAGATCAACGCCGTCAAGCGTAACTGCCTTCCTGACTTCTTCAAGGTGCGAACGAAGGTAGTCGATGCGGTACGGATCATGAATGCTTCCGTCGTCTTCAACCTTGTCAACGGCACCCAGGCCGTTTTCAACGATAAACAACGGCAAATGGTAACGGTCCGTCAGGTCGTTCAGGGCAATGCGGAGACCAACCGGGTCGATTGGCCAGTCCCAGTCGCTCTTCTTCAGGTACGGATTGTCTGCCTGGGCTTTGAAGACATCATCCAAGTCGTCCGGATTGACGTTCTTTGCCGAAACGGCCATTGACTGGTAGTAGCTGAAGCCGACATAGTCAACAGTGCCTTCCTTGAGCACGATGCGGTCTTCTTCAGTAATGTCCGGACGGAAGCCTTCACGTTCGATGTATGCCTCAACGTTCTTAGGATATTCACCCCAGACTTGAACGTCTGAGAACCAGTCGCGACGCTGAAGGACACGCTGTGCAAGCAGTACGTCTTCCGGAGCAGGAGTTACAGGGTAGACAGGCGCATAGTTGATCATCGTCCCGATCTTGAAGTCAGGGTTAATCTTGTGTCCTTCCTTGACTGCAAGCGCACTGGCAACAACTTCGTAATGAGCCGCCTGATACATGCGGGCTTCGTTGTCCTTTGAGTCCTTGCCAAGCAGCAGGCCGGAATTGGTGCACATCAGGAAGTCATTGTTGAAGGCAGCCTGGTTGTCGATTTCGTTGAACGTCATCCAGTACTTGACCTTGTTCTTGTAACGCTTGAAGCATGTAACTGCAAATTTGACGAAGAAGTCAATCACCTTGCGGTTTTCGAAGCC
>NZ_DAIUCE010000210.1:0-1118 GCF_036846325.1 Ligilactobacillus sp.
CTCATCCCGGAGACGATTGCCACCGGTGCCGCTAAAATAAGCGGGCAGGGCGAAGCTACGACCAAAACTTCTGCAAACCTCACCGGATCCTTTGAGATGAACCATGCAAGACCTGCGATGATTACGGCAGTCGCAGTGAACGGAACTGCATATCGGTCGGCCATTCTGACGAACTTGCCGGGTTTGCTGTCGGCTTCCTTGACCAGTTGAACCAGGCGCTGGTACTGACTGTCCTTAGCCATTTTATCCACGACCATTGTCAAGGATGCATCCCCGTTGACGGACCCGGAGTAGATGTCATCACCGGCTTTTTTGCTTACCGGAACTGATTCTCCGGTTAGAGAAGATTCGTCCAGACTGCTCTGGCCAAGAATGACGTGACCATCGACCGGGACGAGCTCTCCCGGACGAACGACAAGCTTATCACCGATGTCTGCTTCATCAACGGCAATGTCTTCCGTTTCATCTCCGTTCAGTCGGTGAGCGACATGCGGTGAATTGTCAAGCAGTGCCTTGAGTTCCGTGTGTGCTTTTTTCGAGGCGTAATCTTCAAGAGAATCGCCTCCGACAAGCATGACCAGGACAATCATGGAGGCCCAGTACTGCCCTACCGCAAGCGTTGAGACAACCGCCATGATTGCCAGAAGGTCAACCCCGTAGTCCCCTGATTTGATTGACCTGACCATTTCAACAAACATTGAAAGTGAAATCAACGCACCGACGATGGTAATCAGCGCCTGTGCCAGCATCTGCTGTTTCAGGGCGAATTCCAGGACAAGTGCAAATGCACCGATGCCAAGGATGATCCACAGCTTTGTTGAGTGTTTCATTTTTGCTTCCTCCTTTTTGAATTCCGTATATTAACTGCTCTGTTCATCCTAAAGGTAACATCACTTCCAGATAATGTAAACTAAAATGATTCTAAACAAGAACGATTCTCAATTGCAGCCTTAAAACGTTGATTTGACCGCGTTCTTGAAGCGAAGGGAAACAAGTGGCAATTGAAAATCATTATCAGTTGGGGCATGATTGTGTACTCTGAATTTGAAAAAAGAGAAAAATTACAGAATGTGGTATAATTTACTACGTAATTTGTAAATGATCTTATTTACAGAAGG
>NZ_DAIUCE010000211.1:0-1111 GCF_036846325.1 Ligilactobacillus sp.
GCGAGAAAGACGGAAGTTTCGCGCTGCTTTCTGATGCCAAGAGCGTGAATGGCCGTGATGACCGTAACGCCGAATGCCAGTCCTGCGAGGGCGTCCATGGTGTTGTATCCTTCAAGAAATCCGCTTGTCATTGCCTGTGTCGTGTATCCTGCCGCTGCATGCTGTCCGGACGTGCTTCCGAGCGGGCTGATGAAGGCAAGAAGGAAGATGATGAAGAGCATGATGAGAAATGCAGGGTTGAGCAGCTTGCCGATGGTGTTGACGATGTTGTTTTCATGGATTGAGAAGTAGTAGACGATGCCAAAGAAAATTGCCGAATAGATCAGCAGACCGATTGTCTGGAACTGTGCCGGAATATGCGGTGCAAAGCCCATTGCAAACGGAACCGTGGCCGTTCTCGGTGTCGCAAACAACGGTCCGAGCGTTGCGTGAACGAGAATCAGAAAGATCAGTGCATATTTTGGACTGATTGGCTTTGCAAGGTCATAGATGCCGTTTGAACGAGTGATGCTGATTGCAAGAAGAGAAAGCAAGGGAAGCAGAACGCCCGAAAGAAGGAAGCCGATGGCTGCCTTGCCCCAGTTTGCGCCTGCAAGCTGGCCCAGATGAATCGGGAAAATCAGGTTGCCGGCACCGAAGAACATGCCGAAAATAAGCGATCCGATCAGGAAATAGTAGTGTTTTGATATTTTTTTCATAATTATTGATCTCCTTGATAATAAAAATCCATTATTTTGAGATCTTAGCTAAGATGTCGTTTCTGAAGTAAAAAAAAATCCCTTCAGATAAAAATCTGAAAGGACGCCTCAGCGTGTTACCACCTTTGTTTCAACAAGCCATCGCTGACTTGAACTCACCCCGTGCTGCACCTTTTGACAAATGCAATACGTTGACGCTGTAAAGGGCGCTCCCATTCGAAACTTCGCTGTGACGTCGCATCGACCGCTCGGAGGTTACTTTCGCTTATTCACGTCTCATCCCCTCGCACTAACTGGGACTCGCTGAAAAGACGGCTGAACGGGCTACTCTCCTCTTCATTGCGTTTTTAATACTTTTTTAACATGCACTTAATTTAACTTATTTTGGAGTGAAAGTCAACCTTTTTCGCTTT